>DYBS01000028.1:0-14808 GCA_019418525.1 Clostridiales bacterium | reverse complement strand
CCCCTGAGCGGGAGCCGCCGCTACCGTTTCACTCATGATGTTAATCTCCCTCCCGCAGCCAATTCTTCACCATCTGAGCCGCAATTTCCGGGTTATCCTCGGCAAATTTCCGCACATCCCGGCGCAGCTCCATGCTCTTCTCTGTCTTCATCTCCATGATATCTGCCTGCTGCGGCGCCTCCGCCGGCGTGTTCATAAAGAGCGGTCCGTTCTCCTGCGCGGCCGCCGCCTGGCGCTTTTTCACACGTCTGCGGTGGAACAGAAGCATCAGCAGCAGGAGCAGCAGGAACAGGACGCCGCCGCCGATCGCCGCGTAGAGCACCCAGGGGGGCATCTGCTGCGGCACGGGGAGGTTGGAACTCTCCTCCTGATAGAAGGGCGCGATCAGGATGGAAATCTTGCTCTGCTGGTCGGCCTCGGAGATCCCGGCGGCACGGGCCACATGGGGATACAAGCTGTCCTCATTCACACCTTCCGCCGCGTCCTGGTTAATGGTCACTGAAACCATCACGTCGCTGATGTATCCGGCCACGTGCTCCACCTGCTGCTTTTCCGTGTCCACCAGGCGGTCGGTCTGGCCGGAGCTGGAGATAACCTTCTCGTCGCCGTTTGGCTGCACCTGCTCGGTCACATATGTATTCAGATCGGCGTTGGAAGAGGTGCCTGCCACACCGCCGTCATCGTTGGTATCCGTGTCCCGGACGATCTCATCGTCCCAGACCTGGGTCCCAATGATGCCGTCGTCCTTCCCCTGCGCCCAGTCCTCCAGGGAGTAGTCGGTGGAGTCGGTATAGGTGCGGTCCACATCCACCACCGTGTTGACGCTCACCTGCACGTTGCCCTCGCCATAGATGGGAAGCAGAGTCTGCATCACCCGGGTACGGATGCTGTTGTTCCACTGCTCCTCCAGCTTCAGCTTCAGCTCGGAGGCATCCTGCACATCCGTAAAGTCGTCGGAGGAGGTGTAGGGGTTTCCAAGGGTATCCTCGATCGAAATATTTTCCACATTCAGGCCAGCGAGGCCGTTGCTGACCAGATTGCGGATGGCCTTCACCTGGTTGTCGGTGAGGGTCTTTCCGTCCTCCATGGTCACCGTCACCGTAGCGCTGGCATCCACCTTATTGCTGCTGTCCAGCACATAGGTATGATCCTCACCGGGCGTCAAAAAGACGACCGCGTCCTTCACGCCGTCAAAGTTGCGGATGACCGCCTGCATGCGGTCCTGCAACGCATAGATGGTCAGCTGGTTGCGCTCCGACTCGGTGGTCAGGCTGCCCACGTGGTCAAAATAGGTATCATAGCCATAGCCCGAGGAGGGATAGCCCGCCTGCAGCACCTTGGCCTTCAGCGCGGCCTCCTGGTCTTCCGGCACCAGAATGGTGTCGTCCTCCACCTTATACTGCGTAATGCCATTGTCGGACAGATACGTCAGGATGGCGGACAGATCCGACTGGCTCAGATCGGCGAAGAGCGTGGCATAGGGGCGGTTGCTCGCCACCACCAGTACTACCGCCAGCACCACCAGCACAGCCAGTATAGCGCCTCCCAGAATTCCTTTCGTCTTTCGGGAGGCGGATTTCCACCGCTGCCCCACATTGGAGACAGCTTTTTTCACTTTATCTCCCATAACAACTCTCCCGCCCCAGGTCTCTCAGCGTTTACAGGCTGATGCGCATCAGTTCGCTGTATGCGTCCAGCGCCCGGTCCCGCATCTGGACCAGCAGCTCGGTGGCGAGGCTGGCCTGGGTAGCTGCGATGGTGGCCTCCGCCGGGTTGTCCAGCTGTCCGGTGGTCAGGGCATAATATGCCTCATTCTTGGCCGCATCGGTCTCCTTCACATTGTCAATCATAGACTGGAAGATCTGCGTAAACATGGAGGGCTGGCCGTCGGTCTGGACCTCGGATGCCGCCGGGGAAGCGGCAGCCCGCAACGGTTGAATAGGTGTTATGCTTTGAAGGCTTGTCATATTACCGATTCCTCTCTTCACATTCTGTTCAGACTCAGGGCCCTGGACGGGTTACTTCCCGATCTCCAGTCCCTTGGACGCCACCTGCTTGAGCACATTGAACGCGGTGACATTGGCGGAATAGGCCTGGGAGGCCGACATGGCGTCGGCAATCTCCTTCACCAGATCCACATTGGGCATCTCCACATAGCCCTGAGCATTGGCGTCGGGGTTAGTGGGGTCATAGACCAGCTTGAAATCGGAGGGGTCCTCAACGATCTCCGTCACCTGTACGCCGCCGCCCCGGTTGGTCTCCTCGCCCATAGCCCGGGCCAGCGCCTGCTGGAAGGGGGTCTGGCCGCTCTCGCTCTGGAGGACCACCATCTTCCGGCGGTAAGGGCCGCCTCCCTCCGTGCGGGTGGTGTTCTGGTTGGTGATATTCTCAGAGATCACGTCCAGACGCAACTGCTGGGCAGTCAGACCGGATCCCACTACATTCATCGAACTCAAAAAAGCCATATGTTACGCCCCCTTACCCTTTGATCGCAGTTCGGAGCAGCGAAAAATCACTGCTGATCGCGTCCATCACATACTGCATCTGGTAGCCGTTTCGGGCCAGCTCTACCATCTGCTCTGTGACGTTCACACCATTCTCATCCAAGCGAGTGCTCTCCTGGGCCTGCTGTACCGAGACAGCGGTCCCTTCAATGGCGGAACGAACATCCTGGTTGGTACCGCCCGCGTGCGTGGCTGACTGAATGGCTTTCTGCAGTGATTCCTCAAAAGTGGCATATTTCGTTTTGTAGCCCGGCGTCTCCGCGTTGGCTATATTATCCAATATACAGCTCTGTTTGGTCCACAGATAGTCCATCGACCGCTGCAGCATCAGGGCACTATTGCTCACAAAACAGTCCATTTTTTCTGTGCTCCCCCTTTTTACGGCCTCCACACCCTTTGTGCAGATCCCGTAAAATCACTTTTACGTAATTGTAACACGTTATTCTACCTTTGGTGCAATTTCGACCGTTTTCTAATGCACATATTGCAACTCAGCACAGTTACATTTTCAAGTACGAAAAAGAAATATGACAAATTCGACAACACATTTCGCCATTCTTTGGATGTGTTTTAGGTAGTGTTTGTATTTTCTCTACTGTTGTCCATATTCGACGCACATTTGACTTTATTGCGGAGATTCTTGTTCAAAATTTTTTAACAGTTTCCGATAATATTCCATTCCTACCCCTAATAACCTTAATAAAATACACAAAACGACCGGAGTACCTTGGTACTCCGGTCGTTTTGATTCCTTAAAAAGTCAGAGTCCTGGCCAGCAGAACGGCCAGCTCGGCGCGGGTCATGGTCCGTCCCGGCAGCAGCCTGCCCTGGTCATCTCCCGACAAAAGCCCATTCTGCACCAGCACCGCCACCGAATCGACGGCATAGTCCGACACACTTTGCCAGTCGGAATAACTGTACAGAGCGCTCTCGCCCGGACTGCTCAGGCTCCAGCCTGTGGCCTGCATGGCCCGGTAGAGCATGGCGGCCGCCGCCTCCCGAGTGATGGCCTCATTGGGCCGGAAGGTGCCATCAGGATACCCCGAAACTACCCCAAGGGCGTAGCCCCGTCGGACCGCCTGGGCGTAGTAGGCAGAGTCCGGCACGTCGGAGAAGGATGTTCCCCCCGCGTCCGGGAAGGCAAAGGCCCGGTCCAGCATCACCAGGAACTCTCCCCGAGTGATGGGCTGTCCCGGGGAATAGCGCCCATTCCCCGTTCCGCTGACCACCTGATTCTTATAGAGGAAATCCACCGGCGCCGCCGCCCAGCCGTAGCCGTTCAGGTCGGAGAAGTATCCGGACACCGTGTTAGGAGTGACCTGGATCGACACCGTCCCCTGGTAGGTTCCGCCCTTGGAGTCGGTCCCGGTGTAGGTCAGTACCACCGTCCCCTGGAAGCCGACCATGGGGACAAAGGAGACTTCGGAAATCCCCGGAGAACCGGAGGCGTAGTAGACCGTACCGGTGCGCACCTGGCTGCCGACCGAGTGAATACCGCTGTAGCGGTCATAGAGGTGCCCACCGTAGAGGGTGTCCGCTCCGGTGAACTGCACCGAGGTCAGAGAGCCCTGTCCCCGCTGAGCACAGGCCTGGATGAAATCCGCCGCCTGAAGGGTCACCGGCTGGTAGGAGGTGGAGTAGGAAATGCTCCCCACCTGCCCCTGGGTCACGGTGATGGTCACTGTGCCCGAGAACTGCCGCCCGCCGGTGCTCCAGCCTGTAAAGGCCAGGGAAAAAGTCCCGGCGTAACTGCTCCCGGGCACGAAGCTCACCTTGTCCAGATAGGGGGAGGAGTTGAGGTAGTAGCTGCGGCTCTCGGTCACCTTGCTGTCGTATTTGCCGGTCCCGGTGTTGTAGTTATAATAAAGGACACCCTGGGTCGAGGACGGCAGGGTAAAGCGCACATACCGCAGGCTCTCTCCGGTGGCTAGCCGGCAGTAGTCGTCAAAGTCATCGCTGTCAAAGGCTACCGCGTTTCCCCCGGTCACCCGGTAGACCAGCGGGTCTGGCGTGCTGTCCACGGCGATCTCCACCGTACCGGTGAAGGTGTTCCCCGAGGTATTCCAGCCGGTAAAGGGGATAGACACCGTGCCGGTGAAGGAGGCGGTGGGCACGAAGGTAACGTCGTCCAGATAGGGCGAGGAGCTGCGGTAATAGCTGCGGCTCTCGGATACCTTGCTGTCATAGCTCCCCGAGGAAGTATACTTATAATATAAGGTACCCTGTGAGGATGTGGGCAGCGTGAAGCGCACATACCGCAGGCTGCTCCCTGTCAGCTCCACCGACAGATCGTTGAAATCTCCGTCGTCCAGCTGTACCTTTCCCCCCTGGAGCACCGTATAGCGGATAGTGCCGCTGCCCTGGGCCGACACTGAGATGCCGACCTCGCCATAAAAACGATTGCCCTGCACATCCCAGGCCGTAAAGGGGATGGACACTGTGCCGGTGTAATCCTTCCCGGCAACAAAGGTGATGTTGTCCAGATACGGGTAAGAGGAGCGGTAGTAGTCCCGTGTCTCCGACACCACGGCGGTGTAGGAGCCGGAAGAGGTGTAGCCATAGTACAGCGTCCCCTGGGCGGAGTCTGGCAGGGTGAAACGCACCCGGTCCAAAGTGTAGCCGGTGAGCTTTCGGGACAGGTTGTTGAAATCGGTGTCATCAAATGTCACTCGCCCGTTGCGGGTGACGGAGTATGTGAGGTCTCCCGAGGCAGCTGCCGCCGAAACCTGGATGGTCACCCGGCCCCGGTAGGAGGTGCCGTTCACATCCCAGGCGGTGTAGGGGAACACCACCTCGCCGGAGGTGCCCTCGGCGGGAAGGAAATACACATCCCCCAGGTTGGGACTGCCGGTGTACTTGTACTGCCCATTGGCGGCCACGGCAGTGCCCGGATTCTGGGCGGAGAGGTAATTGTAATAAAGGGTACCCCGGCTGCTGTCGGGCAGGGTGAAGATAACATAGCTCAGGTCCCGCCCCGTGCGGCTGCGGCACACCTGGGCAAAGTCGGCGGCGCTGAACTGCACCGCTTTGCCTGCGGAGGAGGAATAGGTCACGTCCTGCTCCAGCTCCACCGACACTTCGATGGTACCCTGGAAAAACTCGCTGCCCGAGGCATAGCCGGTGTAGCGGATCACCGCCGTGCCCTCAAAGTCGGCCTTGGGCACAAAGGTCAGGTCGGAGAGGGCCATCTGGCCGTTTCCAGGAGAGACATAGTAGCGCTCCCCGGTACCGACGCCAGAGCCGGTGTCTCCGTCTGAGGCATAGCGGTAATAGAGGGTGCCCTGGCTGGTGTCCACTGACAGGCCGCTGACATAGCTCAGGCTCTTGCGCAGCACTGAGCTGCTCTGGGTCTGGAGGGCGGACACCAGGGTGGAGAGATTCAGCGGGTCCCCGGTCTGGGCCGAGGCCCGGATCACATCGGCGGTGGCCTGTTCCACCTTTACGGTCACGCTGGCTGTATAGGTGGTGCCGCTGATCTGGGCGGTGATGACCGCTTCCCCTTCCTCCAGAGCGTAGAGGTAGCCCTGGTCCACTTTCACAATATCGGGCTTGCTGCTGCTCCAGGTAATACTCTTCTTCTGGAGGGAATCTCCATAGATCTTCGCCTCCAGGGTGGCATTCTCGCCCACCCGGAGGGGTTCCGTCAGATCGGAGGTATCCAATACCACACCCTGGACCTGTACGGTACAGGAATCCTGATAACCGTTGGCGGTGGCGGTGATGCTTGTCTCACCGGCGGCCACCGCGGTGACCACGCCGGAGTCGCTGACGGTGGCCACGCTCTTGTCCCCAGTCTGCCAGTTTACGGTCTGAGTGTCCGAGGCAGGCTTGACGGTAGCGGTGAGCTGTGCCGTGTGATTGGCTGCCGTCTCCGTGGGTGAGAGCTCCAGGGCCTTGGGGCTGACCGTCACTCCGGGCGGCTCTGCGGCGGAAACCGTCACCTGGCAGAAGGTCTGCCGGCCCTGGGTCTCCCCATCCTTGGTCACGGTGACCGTGACTGACACCGCCTTGACCGGCTCATTGGTATCGGCCAGATCCAGGGCCTCCACAGTGGCCGTGAGGCTGTTTTCCGTACTGGCAGTAACCTGCACCTCATCTCCCCGGTCCTTGGCCACCTCCCAAACGGCGGTGTAACCGGTGGGGAGGGTCTCGCGTGTGGAGCCGTCGGACATCTGGAGGGTGGCGGTCAGCGTAGCGGTCTGTCCCACCGTCAGATTCAGCGTTTTCTGGCTCAGCGTCACCTCGGTCAGGGTCGGTGTCCCCTCCGGCTCCTCCGATTCCGCCGCCAGCGCGGCGGGGACGAGGGACAGCACCAGCGTCAGGATCAGTATCCAGGACAGCAGGCGGCTTTTCATGGTATATTTCATCCGAATTCCTCCTTCCGAGGCAAAGGACGGAGAGGGCGGGCAGGGACTGTCCGCCCTCTCTGCATGATTGTATTGCGTTCTTTGTTATTCCTGCAGCTTGAACTGGACCACCGAGCTGTTGGGAATGTTTCCGATGGGCGCCTCCACCAGCTTGAAGGTCAGGCTGCCCATACTGTTGCTGTACTGGTCGCTGATGGAGCTGTCGGAGAAGAAGGTAATGGTATCTCCAATGGAGATATTCTTAAAAGTCAGCGTAACGGAATTGGATGCGCGCTTTACCTCATTCACATAGCCCAGGCTCTTTTTGTCAATACTGGTAGCCAGCACATCAATGAGGCGCACGGCGGTTTTCTGTTCATCCGGGCTCAGATCGCTGGCAGTTTGCCACACCGCCATGGGGGTCTGCTCCAGACCGCCGGTGGTCTTTACCAGCTGATAAATAGGCTCATCAAAGGTGATGGTTACTCTGCCGGTGTACACCGGATTGGCAATTCCCGAACTGCTTGTAATAACCGTATCCACCGTCTTAAAGGTGGGCGGCGTCTGGTCGGGCAGGAACACCCCGTTGACGCCGGCAAACGAGGTCTCGGAGCCCAGGGGGCTGTACGCCATGGCCAGGCAGTAGTAGATGGTGTCACCGGTCATATTGGCGGTAAAATTCTTGGAGTCGGTATAGCTGTTCGCCTGGTTCAGCGTCAGCCCGCCCCGGGTGGCGGCCTGGCTGCCCTGGCCGGAGTTGCCGCTGATAAAGTTGGCTACACTCTCCCGGATGGTAGAATTGGCGAAGGTATCGAACACGCTGTATCCCTCAGAGCCGTACTTGGTGCACAGCGCCCAGATAATAGTCCGGTCGGTGTCGCTGTCCAACGTTTTTTTGTAGGCCTCCCAATCTGCATTGGTAGAACTTCCCGCGTCGGGGACCACGTACTTGTCAAAGCCGTCGGTGGTGCGCCAGGTGCTGGGGATCTGGTTGTTGGCCACCAGAGCATAGGTCAGGTCCGCAGAGATATCCGTCTCGAAGTGGACCGAAGGGGGATCCGCCTCCAGACTGATCACCGGCTTGTTCACCGAGGTGGTCTCAAAGCGGTAGGCCAGCACCTGGGAGTAAGTCTGAGACGTACCCTGGAGGACAAAGTAGGCGATGTACTTGGTCTCAGGCTGCAATCCCTGCACCAATTCCTCAATGGTGCTGGCCCCTCCGGACAGAGTCCCATACTTGATCTTGTCGCTGCGGTAGTTGCTGCTGGCGTTGACAATGTTCAGATAGTCCGGGTCCGTGAGGGTAGGACAAGCGGGATTGGGCTGTCCCTCACTGTTGGTGGCCTTTCCGCTGTCCGGGAGATTGTTCTTCCAATTGTTGATGCCCGTCTCGTTGTTGCCATAGGAATTGCCCTCGGTATCTTTGGTACCGATATCACCCAGAGGGGCGATGACATAATAGATTGTGCCGTTCCGGTCCAGCTGCAGGGACATATTGACCGCCGAGTCTCCGGCCTCAAACACGGGATAGTCGCCCACAAAGGCGGGGGGCTGCTGGTCGGTAAACTGCTTGCGCAGGGAGAACTCCTTGGGCTGGCCGATGTCGGTCACGCCGTCCTCCTTCTGGGCCGTGGCCCAGTTGCTCTCTGTCACGTCCATGGACAGTGTTCCAAGGCCGTTATTGCCGCCCGCCGCGATGTAAATCTTCATGTTGATACGCTGGCTCCAGGTTTTCGGGTCGGAAAGACCGGCCACCTTGGTGAAGGCAATGGCATACTCATAGGACACATTGGGAGACAGCTCGTTGAGGGGGTCGAAATCGGGGTTATTGGTCCCGTTCTGGAGGAACTTCCGGGTCAGGCTGGTACCCAGATAGCCCTGGACGCTGTCGGGCACATCGATCTTTCCGTTGCCCACCTTTTTCCAGGCCCCGCTCTCATCGCCGCCTATCTGACGGGCATAGAGGTCGAACTCCACGCTGGTGTCCGACCAGATCAGCATATCCCAGTCGATGGAGTCGTCCACCTTATCGGTGGACACCGGGGTGAGCCGCCAGCTCAGGTCGGTGGTGACAGTAGTGGCTTGCTCCCCGTCTCCCTTCACCTGGATACTGTTCTCGTTGAGGGCCGACAGGTTCACCAGGGCAAAGACAGTGGTGAAGGGATCCAGCTGGTAGCGGCCCATGACGTTCGCGGCCGTAGAGGTATCGGCGATGGAGTCGGCCTGGACCTCAAAGTAGTAGGTAGCGCCGCTCTTCAGATTGACTGCGGTGCTGTTGGGGAGGGTAATCACCGTCTTGCCCTCCTCCAGGGTGATCTCGGCGTAGCGGTAGTCAATGACCCAGTTGCCGCTCTTCTTGTCCTCGTCGCTGGCGCTCTCAATGCGCACCGGCTGGCTGCCGGCCGGCTGCTGATAGAGGTAGATGGCGTTATTGAGGGCGTTGGCCAACTCGGTGCGGGCAGCCTCCTTAGCGCTGTCTGTGGTAGCGTCGGTCACCTTCTGATAGAGATCTACCAGAGGGGTGTAGGTGCCCACGGTCTGCACCGCCTCGCTGAACACCAGGCGCACATCGCTCTCCGGCAGCGGTCTGGTGGTTTCAGTACCGTTATACTTGGTAAACTCCTGAGTGACGGTAGGCTTGGTGTTGTCCAGGGTGTGAATGGTGATCTTGCCCACGGTGGCGGAGTAGTTGCCCGCCTTGTCCTGGGCCACATAGTAGAGGTCATAGGAGGCCTCCTTGTCAAGCCCGCTGATGGTAAAGCTCATATCCTTGTCGGCCGTCATGGAGACCTTGCCGCTCTTCAGGGCATTCATGCCCGCCATGACCTGGAGCTTGGCGGTGTCGCTGGCTAGGTCCACCTCACCGCTCTGGCCCGCCAGGGGCTTGGGATAGGTGGTGCCCTCCTGCACGACGACCCAGTAGAGGGTGCCCGCCTCGTTGAGGTTGGCGTACAGCCCCACCGAGGTCTCCTTCACGCTGTTGACAGTGGGCTCCGTGTTGAAAATCGGAGGCGTACCGTCCACGGTGGTAAAGGTGAGCTTCTTCACCGCCGAGCTCTGGGCCCCGTCCACATCGGTGAGCCACAGGTACAGGTCGTAGCTCTTCAGCTCATCCAGGGGCACCGAGTTGACCCGGAAGGTGTAGGGAGTGTTTTTCACCACGTCCATGGAGCCGAAGCCCAGGTTGCCAGTGACGGCGTTGGCCTTGAAATCGTTGGCGGTGGGTGCGCTGGCCCCCTTCTCCAGCACGGCGTAGTACAGCCGGCAGGTCTTGGTGGCCATGACCGTGGTCTGGCCGTAGATGTTCGTCACCTTGGACATGTAGGGATAACCGGAGGCGAAGTCCGGCTTAGTATTGTCCGGGGTGGTAAAGGAGATGACCTTCAGAGGACTGCGCTCATCCCGGGCATCCACAAAGACGGTGGAGAGGTAATAGGCGCCGTCTGAGGTCAGGCCGCTGATCTTGGCCGTCCCCTCCTTCCCCGATCCGCTCAGGGACACGGTGCCGCTCTTTACCACCTTGGGGCTGTAAGCGGAGGGATTGATGAGTTCCTCCGCCGTCACCGAGCCGTCGGTCACGGCGGTCACGGCCCAGTAGATGGTGCCCCGCTTATTGGCACTGAAGGCCGCGGTGACACTGGTGGGAGCCAGATCCCGGATCTCGGGGTAGCCCGCGTAGAGCCGGGGGTCGGCGGAGGACTCCGCCGCCGCCGCGCTGTCCATGACCTGCCCGTTGATGTTGGCCGTGATGCCGGGACGTATGGTGATCTGGTCGGGGAGCATGGACACCGTGCTGCCCTCGGCGTTGACGGTGAGGTTGGCGATGTCGCCCTCGCCGGTCACCTCGATGCCGGTATCCAGGTTCACCTGCCCCACCTGAGCGCCGGCGGCGATGGACAGAGTAGAGTCCACTGCCGTCTCATCCACCGTGATGGTGTCGGCCTGGCCGCTGGCCAGGGCCAGGGTAGTCCGCGGGGCGGAGTTTACCACCTCTTTGATGTTGCCCGCCAGGGTGAGCTTCAGCTCCTCTTCCCCGTCTAGGTTGATGCGCTCCATGCCGCAGTCGTCGGGGGTGTTGTCCTCCAGGTAGGCGTTGGTGCGCACGTCGGTCTGATCAATCTGGCCGTCGCCCTCTACCTTGAGCGACAGGAAGCGGTTGCCCAGGTTATCCACCAGCATCCGGGGCGCGGTGACGTTGCGCAGGATCACACTGTCCTCGCCGCCCTCACTGGCGCCGCCTCCGCTGACCACGATGTCACCCAGAACTGTGACGTTTTCCAAGGTCACGTAGCCCAGATCCACGCCGGCGGTGATGTACAGATTGCCGCCCACCACCGTGTCCCGCAGGGTCACGCCGGAGGAGCTGATGGTCACGCTGCCCCACACATTGCCCAGGGTATAATCCCCTTCCTTCTGGAGCGGGGTACCCAGAGCGTTGACCAGCAGAATGGCCGCCTGTCCCCGGGTGAGACTGTCGGTGGGCCCAAAGCGGCCATCGGGATAGCCGCTGAGCAGCCCGTAGTGGGCGGCGGCGGCGATATAGCCCCGGCTCCAGTTGGCCATGGTACGGCTGTCACTGAACACAGTGTTCTCTCCCACTTCCTCGGGAAGCATCAGGATGCGGGCCAAGATCACCGCCGCCTGCTCCCGGGTCACATTGCTGTCCGGGGAAAAGGTGGAGGCAGAGGTGCCCGCAATATAGCCCGTGGTATAGGCGATGCCCACATCCTCGGCGTACCAAGAGGTGTCCTTTACATCCCGGAAGGGCGTGGCGCCGGTGCTGGTATAGCCGAAGGCCCGGTTGATCATGGTGCAGAACTCCGCACGGGTGATCGCATTGTCCACATTGAGGTTGCCGGCGATGTCGCCGCGCATCACGCCCCACTCCACTACCTTGTCCAGGTAGGGCTGCATATAGGAGGCGGCGCCCGCCGTTCCGGCGATGGCCACAGCCAGAACCAGCGCCAGAACGCCGGCCCGTGCCCGGCCCGCCAGCCGTTTCTTCCATTCTCTCCAGCCTGTCATATGTATTCGTCCTTTCCTTATGAAACGCTCCCTCCGGCGCGGCGCGCCGGGCTTACTTCTTTTGTCGCTGCAGGTGGAACACCGCTTCCCGCACCATGCTCTCCCCCTCCCGCAGCATGGAGAGGAATTTTCCGGCGTACAGCAGGTCCTCCCCCGATCCGGAGCGGCAGCGCAGGATCTCCATGTCCAGCAGCAGCGGATTGGTGGTGACGGGGATGACCACCTGGACCCGCTCGCCCACCTGCAGCGGGCGGGGGCAGAAAAAGCTCAGGCCCCCGCTGCTCAGATCGTTGCTGACGATGGGGACCCGGCCTTTCCAGGAGCCCGAGCTGGAATAGAGGTAGCTGATAAAGCGCACAGGGACGCGCAGGTTCTGTCGGACCTTCTGCTCCAGCGGGCGCACTGGCTCCAGTACCACGGCCTTGCCCTCCCAGCGGAGGATCCGCCCCTCCATGGCGGGCACCGCGTCGGAATTTCCCACCAGGCAGAGAAAAGAGTGCTTGGCCACCTCTTCCACATCCTCGTCGTCAATGACCATTTTCCACTCGCTGCCCTTGGGCGCATATTCCGAGGTGGCGTGGGCCACCAGATTCCCACGGCTGTCAAAGATCAGATATTTGTAGACCATGCTCCTCGCACCTTTCCATTCTACTCCGCCTTCTCCTGGCGGGAGCGGTGAAACTTCTCCGGGTCCTTGGGATCAAAGTTGAGAAAATAGAGGTAGATATCCACCACCGCCTGATAGAGCTCCTCCGGGATCTCCTGACCCAGCTCCATCTGGGTCAGCACGGTGGCCAGAGAGGTGTCCTCATACACCGGCACCCCGGAGTCCACCGCCACCTCCACCATTTTTTCGGCCAGATGGCCCATACCGGCCGCCACGATCACCGGCGCTCCGTCTCCGGGCCGGTATTGCAGCGCCGCCGCCCGCTTGGCCGCTCCGGCGGCGGGTGCTTCAGATTTTGACATCGACGCCACGCTTCCCTTCAAAGAGATTCGGAAACACCTGGGTGAGCGCCAGAGGTGTCTCCAATTTGGATACCTGGACGTTCTTGCCTGTCAGCTGGTGGCGGGCCAGAATGTCCTGCATGTCCCGGGCGATGATCGCACTGTGGTCCGAGACCGCCTGGGGCCCCCGAATCTGCAGATCCACCTGCTCTTCCCGGGCGCCCAGGGCGATCTCCAGAAAGCCCAGGGACTCCAGATCCAGCTTGAAGAGGAACTGCACCTTCCGCCCGTCCGAGCTGTCCTGGCCCGGGTGCTCCTCCGCGTCCGGGTCCACCCAGAGCTCCGAATACATCATCTTCCCATTCCACTCCATCGGGAAGAGCATGTGGTTGAGGGGCATATATACGCTCTCGTACACCAACATGGCCCGCACGATCTCCGCGAAGGACTCCCGCGCGTCGGGGCCATAGGCCCCCTTCATGGCCTGATCGGCGGCCTGGGCCAGCCCCTGGGTGAAGGAACTGTCCGCGGCTCGGGCGAAGTCGTTTTCCCGCAGCAGCTTCAGAATGGCCCCGTCGTCCAGCTGGTTGAGGCCCGCCAACGTCTCATGGTACCCGCTCAGCTGGCGGAAGGCCTGCAGCAGCGGCTTCTCCGCGCCGTCTTCATACCGGGAGGTGTTCAGCACCAGCAGGTTCACCAGCGCCCGCAGAGGTCCCAGATCATGGGCCCGCTCCACATAGCGTCCCAGATAGGGGATGATCTCCTGGTGCAGCAGGGCCAGATTTTCCTCCCGGGCCCCGGCCTGCAGGCCGTTTTCCAGCCGGGCGGTCAACTGTTCCAGCTGGCCCCGCCAGCTCTGGGGCAGGTAGTCGTTCATCTGCCGCAGGAGACTGAGCATATTCTTCCCGATGTGCCCGGTGGAGGAGTAATCGGCATACCGCCGGACAAAGTCCAGAATGGCCGCCCGTGCGTGCTCGCCGGGTAGCTTCTGATACGTCTGACGCAGCAGGGAAAAAAGGGCTCCGGAGAAGCGGTTGCCCCCCGCCGTCTGCTCCTGAAAGAGCTTGCGGAAGCCCTTTTCGTCCAGCCGCAGCATGTCCAGCAGCTGGGACATCTCTTGGGCGACCCCCGCCTGCAGGCCCGGTGTGGACACCATCCCCCGCAGCAGCAGCACCGTCTTACTCAGGACCTGAGCCAGCTCCGGCGTCTGTCGCAGCTGCTCCAGGAAGGTCTGGAAATTGGAGTCATAGCGGAGTACATCGGATTGCAGCGCGTCGTTGGCGCCCTGCTGTTCACTGCGCGGGTCTGCCCGCCCCACCCGGGTGGGATCGGGGACATTCTGGATCTGAGGATTGCCGGTCCGGGTGGGGGTCATCTGTGTGCGGTTGTTGACTGTATTGTCGTAGCCCGGGACGCGGTTGGCCGCGCCCAAAAGGTCTGCCATGGATTATTCCACCTCTTTAATGGTATGGTATCGGAGTTCTTCGGTCTCTGACCGGGTCCCCCGTATATTTTGATCACAACTCTTAATTTTCCGGAATTCCCGGTCGATAACCAAATAGAAGTTCAATGCCAAGGAAGGAGCGTGCCGCTTATGAGCGCCGGCAGCGACAGTATTTTGGATGCCTTTTTGTACGAGACCAACACTCTGCTCGAGCAGCTGGACAGCATCGTCCTGGCCGCCGAACAGCAGGATAGCTTCTCGGAGGATGATGTCAACACCATCTTCCGCATCATGCATACGATCAAGGGTTCCTCGGCCATGATGGAGTACAACTCCCTGATGACCATCGCCCACCGGGCGGAGGACCTGTTTGCCATCATCCGGGATAAGACCATGGATGTGGTCCCGGAGGAGCTGCGGCCGGAACTGTTCGATCTGCTGTTCCAGACCATCGACTTCTTCCGGCAGGAGCTGGAACATATCGAAAATGAGCAGCCCCTTACTGAAGATATCGACACTCTGCTTCAGAAAATTAATAGAC
>DYBS01000279.1 GCA_019418525.1 Clostridiales bacterium | reverse complement strand
GCTACTACTTCGAGTGCACCGAGAAGTTTGAGGAGAATCTGAAGATCCTCCTCTCCTTTGTCTCCGTCCCCTGGTTCACCCAGGAGAGCGTGGACAAGGAGCAGGGCATCATCGGCCAGGAGATCCAGATGATCGAGGACGACCCGGAGTGGCAGGTCTTTATGAACCTCCTCGCCGGGCTCTATGAGCACCACCCCATCCGGGTGTCTGTGGCGGGGAGTCGGGAGTCCATCTCCCACATCACCGCCGACACCCTCTACGCCTGTCACAAGGCCTTCTACAACCCCTCCAACATGGTCCTGTGCGTCTCCGGCAACGTGGACCCGGAGCGGGTGTGCGCCATCGCCCGTGAGATCCTGCCCAAGGAGGGCAATCCCCCCATTGAGCGGGATTACGGCCCCCAGGAGCCGGTAACTGCCGCCGAATCCCTGCGGGAGCGGAAGATGGCGGTGTCTACCCCCATCTTCCAGCAGGGTTTTAAGGCCGACCCCGCCCCCATGGGCCAGGAGCGGCTGCGCCGCCAGCTCATCGGCACGCTGGCCATGGAGGTGCTCTGCGGCTCTTCCTCTTCCCTGTACGCCAAGCTCTACCAGGAGGGGCTCATCAACCAGAAGTTCGCCTGCGGGTACGAGGCCTACCCCGGCTGCGCCTTCCTCTACGCCGGCGGCGAGAGCAAGGACCCCCAGGCCGTGCGGCAGGCCCTGCTGGATGAGGCCGCCCGGCTGGCCCGGGATGGTGTGGACGAGGCGCTGTTCCAGCGGCTCAAAAAGGCCTCCTACGGCAGCATGGTCTGCGCCCTCAACTCCGAGGAGCAGGTGTGTATCGAGCAGGCCCAGGGCTACTTCGCCGGGGTGGACTATCTGGACTTCCCCGCCGTCTTTGACACCGTATCCAAGACCGACGTGGAGGAGGCCCTGCGCACTTGGTGTACGGCGGACCGAGCTGCTCTGGCCGTGGTCCGGCCCGGGGAGGACGCATGAGCAAAGTGGTCACCTTCCCCGGCCTGGGGCTGGAGTTCCATGTGAAGTCCATCGCCTTCTCCATCTTTGGCTGGCCCATCCACTGGTACGGCATCATCATCGCTGCGGGCTTTCTGTTGGCGGTAGCCTACTGCACCCGGGTGAGCAAGCGCTTCGGCATCAAAGAGGATGATGTGCTGGACATGCTCTTCTTCGCCGTGCCCCTCTCCATCATTGGCGCCCGGCTCTACTACGTCATCTTCTATCTGGACCTCTACCGGCGCGACGACGGCTCTCTGGACTTTGGGGCCATGGTGCGCATCTGGGACGGAGGTCTGGCCATCTACGGCGGCGTCATCGCCGCTATCCTCACTCTGCTGGTCTTCTGCCGGGTGAGAAAGCTCCCCTTCCTGGCCTTTGCCGATGTGGGGGTATACGGCCTGCTCATCGGACAGGCTGTGGGCCGCTGGGGCAATTTTGTCAATGTGGAGGCCTACGGCAGTGAGACCACCCTCCCCTGGCGCATGGGGATTACTGAGGTGGTCAACGGTTTGTCCGTCTATAAAGAGGTTCACCCCACCTTTCTCTACGAGTCCCTGTGGAACGTGGTGGGTCTCATCCTGCTGATCCTGGTGGCCCGCCGGGGTCGGAAATTCGACGGACAGATCTTTTTGGGCTATGTGATCTGGTACGGCTTCGGCCGTGGGCTCATCGAGGGTCTGCGCACCGACAGCCTTTACTTCTTCTCCACCGGCATCCGGGTGTCCCAGATGCTGGGGTTTGCCTCGGCTCTGGTGGCCGCTGTGGTGCTGGCCGTGCTGTGGCGCCGCTCTGGCGGCCCGGAAAAGCTGTGGGTCAACCGGCAGAAGGAGAATGGAATACAGGAGGAAACACAACATGGCAGCGACGATCCTTGATGGAAAAGCTCTGGCCGCTCAGGTGAAGGAGCGGGTCCGCAAGCAGGCGGAGACCTTCACCCGGCGGCCCGGTCTGGCGGTGATCCTGGTGGGCGAAAACCCCGCCTCCCGGGTCTACGTGGACGGAAAAAAGCGGGACTGTGCCGAATGCGGCATTTACAGCGAGGAGTACACGCTCCCCGCCCAGACCAGCCAGCAGGAGCTGCTGGACCTGGTACAAGCCCTCAATGACCGTCCTGACATCGACGGTATCCTCTGCCAGCTTCCTCTCCCCAAGGGCTTGGATGAGCGCGCCGTGCTCCGCGCCATCGCTCCGGACAAAGATGTGGACTGCTTCCACCCCTACAACGTGGGCGAGCTGATGATCGGCGAACAGGCCTTCCAGCCCTGCACCCCCGCCGGCGTCATGGAGCTGCTGGACGCCTACGGCATCGACCCCGCCGGCAAGCACGCCGTGGTGCTGGGCCGCTCCAACATCGTGGGCAAGCCTCAGGCCATGCTCCTCCTCCAGCGCGACGCCACCGTCACCATCTGCCACTCCCGCACCCCGGATCTGGCCGAGCAGTGCCGGAAGGCCGACATCCTGGTGGCCGCCGTGGGCCGGGAGGGCTTAGTCACCGCCGACATGGTGAAGGAGGGCGCGGTGGTCATCGATGTGGCCATGAACCGCAACGCCGCCGGTAAGCTCTGCGGCGACGTGTGCTTTGACGAGGTGGCCGAAAAGGCCGCCTCCATCACCCCCGTCCCCGGCGGCGTGGGCCCCATGACCCGGGCTATGCTGATGGTGAACACCCTCACCGCCGCCGGGGACGGGGGTGATGTAGGC
>DYBS01000278.1 GCA_019418525.1 Clostridiales bacterium | reverse complement strand
GCGCGGGGAAAACAAAACCGCTATAATAGAAGGTAAATTCCCCACTCTGTGGGAGAAAAGGAGTCTTGCCATGAAACTCATCCATCTCTCCGACCTGCATCTGGGCAAGCGGGTCAATGAGTTTTCCATGCTGGAAGATCAGCAGTACATCCTGGACGAGATCCTGCGCATCGTGGAGACGGAGGCCCCCGACGGGGTGCTCATCGCCGGAGACGTGTATGACAAGTCCATGCCCTCCGCCGAGGCGGTGGCTCTGCTGGATGACTTTCTGGTGCGCCTGTCCCGGATGGGCCAGCGGGTGTTCGTCATCAGCGGCAACCATGACTCCGCCGAGCGCATGGCTTTCGGCGGACGTCTGATGGAGGGCAGCGGGGTATACCTGGCCCCGGTGTACAGCGGTACGGTAACCCCTATCGAGCTAAAGGACACTTACGGCCCGGTGCGGCTCTACCTGCTGCCTTTTGTAAAGCCCCTCCACGTCCGGCGGTGCTTCCCCGACCGGGAGATCAGCACCTATACCGACGCCCTTTCCGCCGCCGTGGAGGCCATGGAGGTGGACCCGTCGGTGCGCAACGTGTTGGTGACTCACCAGTTCGTCACCGGCGCTTCCCGCTGTGACTCGGAGGACATCTCGGTGGGCGGCACCGACAACGTGGACGTGTCGGTATTCGACCCCTTCGATTATGTGGCCCTGGGCCACATCCACGGCCCCCAGTACGTGGGGCGGGAGACGGTGCGCTACTGCGGCACACCCTTAAAATATTCCTTCTCCGAGGCGAAGCAGCACAAGTCGGTCACCGTGGTAGAGCTGGGGCAGAAGGGGGACGTACAGATCCGCACGGTGCCCCTGCGCCCCCTGCGGGACCTGGTGGAGCTGCGGGGCACCTATGAGGAGATGACCTTCAAGGGGTTTTATGAGGGCACCAGCTACCGGGAGGACTACGTCCACATCACCCTCACCGACGAGGACGACATCCCAGATGCGGTGGGGCGTCTGCGGGTGATCTACCGCAACCTGATGAAGCTGGACTACGACAACCGCCGCACCCGGGCGGGCCTGTCTCCCGCCGGCGGGGCCGGGGAGGAGAAGAAGGACCCCATGGATTTGCTGGAGGAGTTCTATCGCATCCAAAACGGACAGCCCATGAGTGAGGAGCAGCGCAAGTTTGCCCAAGGGCTTATGGAGGAGATCTGGGAGGGAGAGGCATGAGACCGCTGAAATTGACGATGTCCGCCTTCGGACCCTACGCCGGGAAGGTGGTGGTGGACCTGGCGAAGCTGGGGGAGCAGGGGCTCTACCTCATCACTGGAGACACCGGCGCGGGCAAGACCACCATCTTTGACGGCATCACCTATGCCCTGTACGGCGAGCCCAGCGGCGGGGACCGGGACCCTTCCATGTTCCGCTCCAAGTACGCCGACCTGGAGACCCCCACTCAAGTGGAGCTGGTCTTTTCCTACCGGGGCAAGGAGTACACCGTCCGCCGCAGCCCGGAATATCAGCGTCCCTCCAAGCGAGGAGACAAGCTGGTGACCCAGAGCGCCAAAGTGGAGCTGGAGCGGCCCGACGGCCCGCCCCTCACCGGTGCCCGGGAGGTCAACGCCGCCATCACCAACATCATCGGCCTGGACCGGGGGCAGTTCGCCCAGGTGGCCATGATTGCCCAGGGCGATTTCCGGAAATTGCTGTTGGCCGACACCAAGACGCGGCAGGAGATCTTTCGTGAAATCTTCCAGACCCGGGACTACCAGACCTTCCAGGAGCGCCTGAAGGCCCGCACCGGCAAACTGCGGGACGAGTGCGAGGGGGCCAGGGCCAGCGTGAAGCAGTACATCGGCGGCATCCTCTGCCCGCCGGAGTCCCCCTACGCCCCCCGGGCGGAGCTGGCCAAGCGGGGGGAGCTCACCTTTCAGGAGACGGTGGAGCTCATCGAGACCCTCATCGCCGCCGACCAGAAGGCGGAGGAGGCCTGTGAACAGCAGCTCTCCCAGTTGGACGGGGCTATCCAGGCGGTGAGCCAGCGTCTCGGCAAGGCGGAGGAGGCGCAAAAGACCCGGGACAAGCTGGCAAAGACCAGGCAAGCCCGGGAGGCCCAGGTCCCCCGGGTGGAGCTGGCCCAGCGCAAGCTGAAGGAGCAGCAGGACCTGGAGCCCAAACAGGCGGAGCTGGAGGGGGAGCGCTCGACCCTGGAGGCGGAGCTGCCTCGGTACCGGGAGCTGACCGAGCAGCAGAAGGCCCTTGATAACCTGGCCGGGGCCATTGACGCCCAGCAGGAACAGCAGAAGGCCAAGCAGGCCCGCCGCGCCGAGCAGACTGAGGCCCTCAACCGGCTGAAGGCCGAGGGGGAGACCCTGGCCCACGCCGGGGAGGGGAAGGAGCGGCTCCTGCGGGAGCAGAGTCAGGCGGAGAGCCGCAAGAACTCCCTGAACACCCTGAAAAACGACCTGGAACAGTGGGAGAAGGGGAACGCCCGCCGTACTCAGGCCCAGGAGCGGGCCCGGGGGCTCCAGGCGCTGGAGGGATTCCTACATGACTGTGACGCCGCCCAGAGCGCCCTGAAGCAAGCCCAGAACGCCTATCAGACGGCGGCGGACGCCCTGGAGGCGGCAGAGCAGGATTATCGGCAGAAGGACCGGGCCTTCCTGGACGAGCAGGCGGGGGTCCTGGCCCAGCACCTGCGGCCCGGGGAGCCCTGCCCGGTGTGCGGTTCGGTGGAGC
>DYBS01000277.1 GCA_019418525.1 Clostridiales bacterium | reverse complement strand
CGCGCTCGGCGTAGAACTCCTGCTCACCGGCGGTGAACACGAACTCCTGGCCACACTCTTTGCATACCAAAGTCTTGTCTTCGTACATGATAATACCCTCTCTTTGACTCATTTGCCCAGGTCCGGAAGATCCGAGATATGCTGGGACGGTTGATATATTGCGCTCAGCTCTCGCTGACATCGCCGGATGAAAAGTGCCGCGCCAGCTTGCGTCGAATACGCTGGACGGCGTTGTCCACCGATTTGGGGGACCGTTTTACCTCAGCTGCGATCTCGGAATAGGACAACCCGCTCAAATACAGTCTTAAGACTCGCGCTTCGAAACCAGACAAATGGTCCTGCAGGACGTTCATCCGCTCCCGAACTTCTTCCCGGCCGATCAGAGTATCCTCCGGATTCTCCAGACGTCGGTGGTCGGTCCCGCAGGTATCGTGGATGGTAAAGCCGTCAAAAAGGGGGGTTTCAAACGAGACGTAGTTATTTAATGGGGTGTGTTTATCTCTTGCCGCTGCTTTGATTGCGGAGATCAAACGGTTTTGGATGCAGACCTGGGCATAGTGTCGAAAGGATGCCTCACGGTCCGGATCATACTCCCGTATGGCATGGAGCAGTCCCACCATCCCCTCCTGGATCAGGTCCTCGCTGTCGCCGCCGGCCAGAAAATAGGGCCGGGCGCACACGCGTACCATGCGGGTATACCGCACCACCAGCGCCTCCTCTGCGTCCCGATCTCCCCGCTTAGCACGGGCACAAAGGTCCTCATCGGAGTACTGTTCCCATTGAGGTGGGAATTGTTCCATTCCAAATCTCCTTATACCTTATTATAAGCAACTCTACCTGGTTTTGTCAAGTAATTATGCAAATTATTTTACGCCGCGACAAATACTCACAGATTTTTTATGACATTTGCCAGTTCTTCGGCGCAGGAAGCCGCTTCTTCCGTCGTTGCAGCCTCCACCATCACCCGCAGGAGAGCTTCTGTCCCCGAAGGGCGGACAAGCACACGCCCGGCCCCGGCCAGAGCGGCCTCTTTGGCGGAAATGGCGTCCTTCAGGGCCTGGGAGGCCATTATGGCCTCCTTCTTCTCCTTGCTCTCCACCGGCAGATTCACCAGCACCTGGGGATAGCGCTTGCAGTCGGCCACCAGCTCCGAGGCCTTGCACCCGGCGCGGTGAAGCACCTGGAGGAACTGCAGGGAGGTGAGTTCGCCGTCGCCAGTGGTGGCATACTGGAGGAAGATGGTGTGGCCGGACTGCTCACCGCCGATGACGAAATCGCCCTCCAGCATCTTCTCCAGCACGTTTCGGTCGCCCACGGGGGTGCAGAGAAGCTGCATGCCGTTGTCCGCGGCAAAGCGGTGGAGGCCCAGATTGCTCATGACGGTGCCGACCATCGTATGGCCGTTGAGCTTGCCCTCCCGCTGGAGGACCCGAGCGCAGGCGGCCATGATCTGGTCGCCGTCGATGTCCTGGCCCTTCTCGTCCACCGCCAGGAAGCGGTCGGCGTCGCCGTCATAGGCCAGACCCAGCTGGTACTCCCCTTCCACCACCCGGGCCTTCAGGTCGTCCAGGTGGGTGGAGCCGCAGCCGTTGTTGATGTTGACGCCGTTGGGCTGGGCGTGGATGATGTCGGCGTGGAGCTTGGGGAAGCGGCGGAACAGTCTGGGCGCGGTGGCGGAGGCGGCGCCGTTGGCGCAGTCCACCAGTACCCGCATGTCGGCCAGATCATCTTCGATGGTGGAGGCCAGATGGTCCAGGTACTTCTCGCTCAGATCCTCGCCGGGGATCACCCGGCCCAGGTCGCCGCCGGTCTTGAGTTCAGGCAGCTTGCCGGAGAGAATGATATCCTCGATAGCATTCTCCAACTCGTCCCGGAGCTTGTAGCCCTGGCTGTTGAAGACCTTGATGCCGTTGTGCTCAAAGGGGTTGTGGGAGGCGGAGATGACGATGCCCGCGTCGGCGCCGCTGTCCACGGTGAGCCAGGCCACCGCCGGGGTGGGCACCACGCCCAGGCGCAGCACGTCGGCGCCCGCCGAGCACAGGCCCGCGATCAGCGCGCACTCCAGCAGGTCGGAGGACACCCGGGTGTCCTTGCCGATGGCCACCAGGGGGCGGCTTTTTTCCTTCTCCCGGGCCATGACCACCGCGGCGGCCAGGCCCACCTGGTAGGCCAGGGTGGCGTCCAGACCGGCGTTGACCACGCCGCGGATGCCGTCGGTTCCAAACAGTTTACCCATAATATTCTTACCTCTTTCTGCCGAAATCATCAAAGGTTCGCTTCAAAGCCCGCTCGACGGGGAAAATGCTCCCCACCAGCACGGCGGTCTGCATCAGCGCCACGCCGCCGCACCAGAGCCCCACCGTTTCGGTGTCCGCTCCCAGCACGGGCAGCATGGCCAGTACGCTCACCGGGAGCAAAATCAGCCCCAGCCGGAACCAGAGCTTCCCGCAATACCGGTGGGCAAAGTCCCAGGTCTCCTGGTTTTTCATGGACCGGGCGGTGCGGTAGCCGTACACACCGTTGATATGTCCGGGCGGCCGGTGCCGGAACACCCAGCCGAAGGCCACCAGAATAGCGGGAACCAGCAGGTCCATGGCGAAGCAAAAGATCCAAAAGCCCATATCAGCCTCCTGGTCCGCAGGTCCTGCGGGTCGCGTTTAAAAACTCAGCTGGTCCAGGCCCGCCGCGCTCCGGGGCACCGGGAGGCCCAGGTGCTCGT
>DYBS01000276.1 GCA_019418525.1 Clostridiales bacterium | reverse complement strand
TGTTTTTTTGCAATTTCTACGCAGAAATTCCACGCTTTTTGTGTGGCCGTGGTCTGGGACACCAGTGTAAGGGGCAGACGGGCCCGTTCAGGCGTCTCCTCCAGCCAGTTAGCCAGAGCTTCCCCGCCGGAAAGCACCACTGGGGACCGGCACCAGCCGGCGATCGCCTGTACTTCCGGGTGGGTGGGAGTGCCGATGATGACACAGGTCCGCCCCTCCTCCTCTGCCTGGGCCACGATACGGTGGATGTGGGAGACATTGGGGCAGGTGGCGTCCAGAATGCGGGCGCCCCGGCGCTCCAGCGCCTCGTACATCGCTCGGCCCTCGCCGTGAGAACGGATAATGACCGCTGTTCCCGGCTCCACATCCTCCGGCCGCTCCACCAGACCTACCCCCAGCTCCTTCAGGCGCCGGATCTCGCTCTCGTTGTGGATGATAGGGCCCAGCATGACGCAGGGCTCTCCCGCCGCAGCGGCCTCTTCGGCTAGGCGCACCGCCCGCTTCACACCGTAGCAGAATCCGGCGGACTTGGCCAACTCCAGCTTCATCCCGCCAGCTCCTTCAGCGCCCGGATGCGGTCCATCAGGTCCTCGGTGATGGCCTCATACTCCTCTTGTGTGCCCTTGCGGGTGGCCACAACGGGAGTAAAGGGCTCCCCGATCACCACCGGCGTGCGGCGGAACCACTTCTTCTTCTCGGGGATGTACACCGGCAGAATGGGTACGCCGCAGCGCACCGCCAGCATGGCCGCACCGGCCTTGGGGTGGCTCACCTCGCCCCGGCTCTCGTGGACCCGGGTGCCCTCGGGAAAGATCAGGACCTTCTCCCCTTCCCGCAGATACTTCATAGCTTGCTTCACCGCGCCGATGTCGCTCTTGCCCCGCTCCACGCCAAAAATACCGGCCTTGGAGAGGAGCCATCCGATCACGGGGATGCGTAGAAGCTCGGCCTTGGCCATGGGTCGGATCTGATTTTTCAGCTGGAACGCAAAGGCCAGATACAGCGGGTCGCTGTCGCTGGTGTGGTTACAGCAGATCATCAGACCCCCCTCCGGGATGTGCTCCCGTCCGATGACCCGGCCCGGGTGGACCAGATTGAAAAAGGGAAAGACGACGATGTAGAGAAAGGTGTACCAGCGTCTCTTGCTATTCATGCCTGCACCCCCACACGAATCACAGACAAGAGCCGCTCCAGGCTCTCCTCCAGGGAGCAGCCAGTGGTGTCCACCTCCACAGCGTCCTCCGCCCGACGCAGAGGCGCGGCAGCGCGCTGGGTGTCTTTGGCGTCCCGCTCCACCAGGTCCCGGAGTACCTCTTCATAGTCCTCCGGCGTGCCCCGCTGCCGCAGTTCCTCCCAGCGGCGGCGGGCCCGCTCCTCCGGTGAGGCGGTGAGGAACACCTTCACGTCGGCGCTGGGCAGCACTACGGTGCCGATGTCCCGACCGTCCATCACCACGTCATTACGTAGGGCCAGATCCCGCTGCATGTCCATCAGGTAGGCCCGCACCTCCGGGATGGCCGACACCCCCGAGGCGTAGCGGGAGACCTCTGGCAGGCGGATGTCCCGGCTCACGTCCTCTCCGTTAAGGTACATCCGCTGCAACCCGTCTCCGCCGTGGCGCAGGTCGATGGTGGAGTCCTTCAGAAGCGCCACCACGGCCGCCCCGTCCTGCGGGTCCACACCCCGGCGCAGCGCAGCCAGACCCAGCGTGCGGTAGATGGCCCCAGTGTCCACATAGAGGTACCCCAGAGCCGCGGCCACCTGTCGGGCCAGGGTGCTCTTTCCGGCCCCGGCAGGCCCGTCGATGGCGATACTTTTAAAACCCATGTCCGTTTGCTCCTTCCCCGTCTTGCAGAAACTGAGCGGCGCCCGCTCCCGCCGCCCGGCCGGTGGACCAGGCGATCTGGAGGTTGAAGCCGCCCGTATAGGCGTCCACGTCCAGCAGCTCTCCCGCCAGGAAAAGCCCCGGCGCCTTTTTGGACGCCATGGTGTGGGGGTCTACCTCCGACACCTTCACCCCGCCGCTGGTCACGATGGCCTCAGCGATGGGGCGCGGCCCGGCGATGTCCACCCGGAAGCCCTTCAAAACCTCCAGCAGCGCCCGGCGCTGTCCCCGGGTGACGGCGTTCACCGGGATGTCCCCCGGAATACCGCTGCGCTTTACCACCACCGGGATCATCAGCCGGGGCAGCAGCCCCTCCAGCACATTGTGGAAGGCCCGGTTGGGGGCCTCGCCGAAGTCCCGCAGCAGCCGCTGGTCCAGCTTTTCCTCGTCCAGGGCCGGCTTCAGGTCGATGAGGACATGGTACTGCCGCTTGCCGAAGTCCCGCATGTGGGCACTGGCGCTGAGAATGAGGGGCCCGGACAGGCCAAAGTGGGTGAAGAGTAGCTCCCCCTGTTCGGCGTAGACGGTCTTTTTCCGGTCATCCCGCACCTTGATGGCCACGTTGCGCAGAGAGAGCCCCTGCATGGCCTTGCAGCCCTCCCCCACCGCCTCCAGCGGCACCAGAGAGGGTTTCGGCGGCAGGATGGTGTGGCCCACCGCCTCGGCCATGGCATAGCCGTCGCCAGTGGAGCCGGTGCCCGGGTAGGAGGCCCCGCCCGTGGCCAGCACCACCGCCCCGGCAGGGTAGCTTCCATGCTCCCCCTTCACGCCGGTGACGGTGCCGCTCTCATCGGTGAGGAGAGACACCGCCCGGTCCTCGGTGATGGCCACTCGGCTGCGGCGCAGAGCCAGGAAGAGGG
>DYBS01000275.1 GCA_019418525.1 Clostridiales bacterium | reverse complement strand
CGAATGTCCAGGGCCTCCATACGGCGCTTGAAGGCGTCGGCGGCGGGCTGGCCGGCGTACTGGGTGATGACCACGCTGCCCACATAGAGCCCCTCGCCCCGGAAGGCGTCAATGAGGCGGAGCACATCCACGTCGTAGGTGATGCCCAGGTCGCCGCGGACTTTGTTTTTCTCGATGTCGTTGGCACAGATGGCGATGACGATCTCGGCGCGGTCCCGCAGCTCCTTGAGCATGCGGATCTTGCTGTCGGGGGCGAAGCCGGGCAGCACCCGGGAGGCGTGGTAGTCGTCAAAGAGCTTGCCGCCGAACTCCAGATAGAGCTTGCCGCCGAACTGGGCAATACGCTCGGCGATGTGGGCCGACTGCATTTCCAGATATTTGTTGTTGTCAAAACCGATTCGGTTCATGCGAAATACCCCTCTCCGTTGGAATCCATTCAACTACTCATTATAGCACAGCCTGTCCATGCCGTAAAGCCAAATTCCCCCCTTGACTTTAAGCTCCTACATGTGTAGTATAGAGGTAGGATACTACATGTGTAGGAGGGATAGCCATGAAGCTGGATCAACTCTCCGACCGGGAGTGGGAGGTGCTCACTGCCCTGTGGGAGAGCCCGCAGGGAGAGACTCTGGGGCCGCTGACCCGCGCGCTGGAGCCGGGGACGGGCTGGAGCCGCAACACCGTGCACACCTATCTCACCCGGATGGAGGCCAAGGGTTTGGTGTCCATCGACAAGGAGACCACGCCCCACCGCTACCGGGCGGCGGTGACCCGGGAGGACTGTACCGCCCAGCAGCGGCGCAGCCTTCTCCAGCGGGCCTATGAGGGCTCGGCGGGGAAGCTGGTGGCCGCCTTTTTGAAGGAGGAGCCCATCACCGCCGCCGAGCGGGAGGAGCTGCGGCGGCTTTTGGACGAGATGGACGTGTGAGGAGGGGAAGCTCATGACCGACCTTTGGAGTTTTTTACAGCAGACCCTGGCCGCGTCCCTGGCGGCGCTGGTGCTGCTGGCGGTGAAGTGCCTTTTGGGTGATAAGCTCTCCCCCCGCTGGCAGCTGGGGCTGTGGCTGCCGCTGGCGGTGCGCCTGCTGTTGCCGGTGGGCGCGCCCGGCCTGGGCGGGCCGGTCAATCTCACTTACCCGCTTATCTGGCTGCGCAGTATGGTGGAATTGCCCTTACATTCCGCCTATACCGACCCCTACGCCCCCATTTTCTGCCTGAGCCCGGTACCCTGGCTCAACGGGGCCCCGGTGAGCGTCACCGACTGGCTCTTTGCGATTTACGCCGCGGGGGTGCTGGTGTGCCTGGGGTGGTTTTTGCTCTCCTATGCCCGGCTGCGCGCCGCGGTGGGGAGGGGAACTCCTGCCGCCGGGGCGCGGGCGGAGCAGCTGTCCCGGGTGGCGGAAACATACGGCCTGAAACCCTGCCGGGCGGTGGAGGTGGAGGGCGTCCAGAGTGCCTTCCTCTGCGGGGTGTTCCGCCCTGTGCTGGTCCTTCCGGCCGGGCGGGAAGTGGATGACAAGGTGCTTCTCCACGAGCTTCTCCACCGCCGCTACCACGACACCGCCCTGGGGGCGGCGCTGTGCCTGCTGCGCTGTCTCCACTGGTGCAACCCCTTTCTGTGGTACTGCTTTGACCGGGTACAGAACGACTGTGAGGCCCTGTGCGACCAGCGGGTGCTGGAGCGGCTGGAGGGGGAGGACCGGCGGGACTACGGCCACATCCTCCTGTCCATGGCCAATGAGAAGTACGCCCGGGCACCGGGTACCTCGTCCATGGCCAACGGCGGGAAGAACATCCGCCGGCGCATCCAGTGCATCGCCCGGTTCAAGCGCTACCCCGCCGGGATGGCTTTGGGGGCGGTGTGCTGCATCCTGGTGCTCACCGTGGGGTGCGTGGCCGGACGGGCCCAGGCGGGGACTCTCAGCGCCAGCCCCGCCTGGGGGAGCAGCCCCGCCGAGGCCCTCACTCTCGTGCTGGACGGGCGGCCCACCACGGTGGCCGGGGCCCTGGACACCTACGTCAAGGGCCTGGTGGAGCGCAATCCCCTCTGGCTGGCCGCCGCCGCTCCGGCGGAGGAACTGCCCGAGGCGCTGGAGGTGGTTTCCTCCGGCGTGAGCCCCGACTGGCCTCTGCCCGAGGAGCCACTGGACTGGCGGATCTACAACCTGCGAGACACCGGGGAAGGCTATCAGGGGACCCTCTGCCTCCAGAACTATGAGACCGCCGGAGGAGGGGAGGGCGACCCGCCGGTGTACACCCAGGAGGTGCTGGTGGTGTCCCAGCCCGGTGGATTTGCCGTGAAAGCTCTGGGCGGCTTTGGAACGGTAGACGGTGTGAACCTGATCCAACATCTCAACTCCAAGCTGCCCGCCCTCCGCTATACCGGTGGCGATGGAGAAGTCTCTGCCCGGCTGGATACCCAGCTGCTGCTGGGGGCCAAGACCACTGAGGACAGTGGACAAAACACACAGTTCAGCTTTTTCGACAGCTCCGGCCCCAGCCTCCGCACCGAGCCCCTGCCCCACGGCCCCTTCGTGACCCGCTGGACCAGCGAGGGCGGGACCCTCACCGCCGCCGACGGACGGACCCTCCATCGGACGCTCTACTTTGTGCCGGTGGCGGACACCGACCTGACCACTGAGGAGCTGAAGGCCGCTCTGGCGGACGGAGAAAACGACTCGGTACAGCTGCCCGCTCAGGTGGGAGATGGAGGCGGCGGCTACACCGACGAGTACCAGGGCGTGGACTGGGACGAGTGCCTGG
>DYBS01000274.1 GCA_019418525.1 Clostridiales bacterium | reverse complement strand
GCACGGCAGAACAAAAACCAGGCCGGTTGCCTATGAACAGCCTGTTGTACTGCCGGCAAAACCAGGTGGCCGAAGGCCGCCCACTTGGAGGGGTGTGGAGAGGGGAACGAGAAGTTCCCCTCTCCGCCTTTTCTTTTCCCCATTTCTTTTCGCGAAAAGAAATGGGGCTCCCGCCGAGCAGGCGGCCCGTCCGGCGAGGACACATCCCCCGTCCCCCGGGGACAGACTGTCCCACAAAAAAACAGGAGCACCCCGATTTGGGATGCTCCTGTCTCATATTCTGGATCAGTCGGCCAGAGCGGCGGTAATGATGGCCATGGAGTAGACCTCCTGGGCGTTGCAGCCACGGGAGAGGTCGTTGATGGGGGCGTTCAGGCCCAGCAGGATGGGGCCGTAGGCGTCGAAGTTGCCCAGACGCTGGGCGATCTTGTAGCCGATGTTGCCGGCGTTGATGTCGGGGAAGATAAAGGTGTTGGCGTGGCCGGCCACGGGGGAGTTGGGGCACTTGGTGCGGGCCACGTTGGGGGACACGGCGGCGTCGAACTGGATCTCGCCCTCAACCGGCAGCTCCGGCATGGCGGCGCGCAGCTTGGCGGTGGCGTTGCGCATCTTGTCCACGTCCTCACCAGCGCCGGAGCCCAGGGTGGAGTAGGACAGCATGGCGACCTGGGGATCCACGCCGAAGATCTTGCCGCAGCGGGCGGACTCAATGGCGATCTCCACCAGCTGGTCCTCGTCGGGCTTGATGTTGATGGCGCAGTCGCCCATGACCAGCACCTCGTTGCCGCCGGTGGCGGAGGGGCGGACCATAATGAAGCAGGAGGACACGATCTTGTTGCCCGGCTTGGTCTTGATCAGCTGCAGGGCGGGACGGACGGTGTCGGCGGTGGAGTAGGTGGCGCCGCCCAGCAGAGCATCGGCCTCGCCCATCTTCACCAGCATGGTGCCGAAGTAGTTGCCCCGCTTCAGGTAGTCGCGAACCTGCTCCTCGGTCATCTTACCCTTGCGCAGCTCCACCATCTTCTGCACCATTTCCTCCATGCGGGGGTAGGTGGCGGGGTCGATGATCTCGGCGCCGCGGATGTTGAAGCCGGCCTCCTCGGCGGCGGCCTTCACCTCATCCACGTTGCCCACCAGAATGGGGGTCAGCCAGGTGCCGGCCAGCAGACGGGCGCTGGCTTCCAGGATGCGGGGATCGGTGCCCTCGGTAAAGACAATTTTCTTCGGATTCTCTTTCAGCTTGGCAATCAGCTTTCCAAACATTTCAAAGTTCCCCTTTCCTAATCACGGTCTGTTTATTGGTATGCCAATTATACACCAGTTGATAGAAGAACTACAATGCTAAAATTAAAAAATTCGGTTATTTTAGTGATTTACTTTTTGTATTCATTGAACTATACTATACACGCTGTTTTTCACGACCCCTCCGTCTGGGAGTGGGCCGTCCTTTTATTCACATTTCGTCATGAGGTGTTGCGACATGCATTCCGATTTCTCCCGCTGCCTCTCCCTGCTGCGGCAGGAAAAGGGGATTTCCCAGCGCGCCGCGGCTAAGGACCTGGGCATCAGCCAGGCGCTCCTCTCCCACTATGAAAACGGGGTTCGGGAACCGGGCCTGGCGTTTGTCACCCGTGCCTGCGACTACTACAACGTCTCCGCCGATTTTCTGCTGGGCCGTACGCTGACCAAGGACGGCTCTACCATCGTCTCCCCGGAGGAGCTGTACGACTACTCCACCGAGAAGGACAATGTCCTCCACGGGAGCATCGTGGCCACACTGAACAAGAAGCTGCTGGTCAACTCCATCAGCGTGCTCTTTGACCTGCTGGGCAAGACTGGGTGCAAGGGGGCCATCAAGGGGGCGGCCGACTACCTGGGCACCGCCATTTACACCCTCTTCCGCCACCTCTACCGGGCGGACGGCACCCAGAATGAGGACTTCTTTGACGTGCCCCCCACTACCTTTGCCACCGGCATCTCCCAGGCCGACATGATCTGCTCCCAGAGCCTCTATGTGGAGGCGCTGGAGGACCACCGCCGGGAGAAGGGCTCCTTCCCCGCCATGAACCACGACGCGCTGATGGAGAACTACCCGGGCGCGTACCAGTCCCTCCTGCAGATCATCCACAACACCGGTGTGCGGGTGAGCAGCTGCATCGACTTTCACAAGGGGAACAAGTGATCCCCGCGTTCCGCCGACCAATCAACCCTGACGGAGGTGCTCATTTTGTCTGATCAGTCCAAAATCCGCAACTTCTCTATTATTGCCCACATCGACCACGGCAAATCGACGCTGTCCGACCGGCTCATTGAAAAGTGCAACGCCGTCTCCCAGCGGGAGATGGAATCCCAGCTCTTGGACAACATGGACCTGGAGCGGGAGCGGGGCATCACCATCAAGGCCCGGGCGGTGAAACTCAACTACAAGGCCCAGGATGGGGAGGAGTACGAGCTCAACCTCATCGACACTCCGGGCCATGTGGACTTCAACTACGAGGTTTCCCGCTCCCTGGCCGCCTGTGAGGGCGCGGTGCTGGTGGTGGACGCCGCCCAGGGCATCGAGGCCCAGACCCTGGCCAACACCTATCTGGCCCTGGAGCACGACCTGGAGATCCGCCCCGTGATCAACAAGATCGACCTGCCCGCCGCCGACCCCCAGAAGGTCAAGCATGAGATCGAGGACGTCATCGGCCTGCCCGCCATGGACGCCCCCGAGATCTCCGCCAAGGTGGGCCTGAACATCGACGCGGTGCTGGAGGACATTGTCCAGAACATCCCCGCCC
>DYBS01000273.1 GCA_019418525.1 Clostridiales bacterium | reverse complement strand
GAGTTCAACTCCTCCATCTTCTCCGCCATGCTGGAGGAGTGGGGAGCGGCGCCCCGCACCTTCCCCATCGTGAAGGACGTGAAGGAGGACATCCGCGCCGCCGTGGAGGAGGCCGCCGGACAGTGTGACCTGGTGATCCTCAACGCCGGGTCGTCGGCTGGGCGGGAGGACTACTCCGCCGCCGTCATCCGGGAGGTGGGCGAGGTGTTCTGCCACGGCCTGGCCATCAAGCCCGGCAAGCCCGCCATCCTAGGCTGCAAGGGCAAGGTGCCCATCCTGGGCGTGCCGGGCTATCCCGTTTCGGGCATCCTGGTCATCCAGCAGCTTTTGAAGCCGCTGGTGGAGGAGTTCACCGGCCTCAGACAGCCCCAGGCACCCACGGTGGAGGCCACCCTGGCCCGCAGCGTGGTGTCCGGCCTCAAGTACCGGGAGTACGTCCGGGTGCGCATGGGCCGGGTGGGAGAGAAGCTGGTGGCCTCCCCTCTGGCCCGCGGGAGCGGCGTGGTGTCCTCCTTCATGAAGGCCGACGGCATTCTGGAGATCCCCCAGGGCACCGAGGGCCACGAGGCGGGCGAAAAAGTCTCGGTCCAGCTCCTGCGCCCCGCCGCCGAGCTGGAGCGCACCCTGGTGGTCATCGGCAGCCACGACCCCCTGCTGGACGAGGTGTCCGACCTGATGCACAGCGCCGACCCCACTGTCTTTATGAGCTCCACCCACGTGGGCTCCATGGGGGGCATCATGGCCATCCGCCGGGGCGAGACCCACGCGGCGGGCTGTCACCTCCTGAACGAGGCCGACGGCACCTACAACACCGCCTATCTCGAAAAGTATTTTCCCAACGGCGGGGTGTACCAGGTGGAGTGCGTGGGCCGCACCCAGGGCCTGATGGTGGCTCCCGGCAATCCCCTGGGCCTCTCCGGCTTCCGGGACATCGCCCGGCCGGGCCTGCGGTATGTGAACCGGCAGAAGGGCTCGGGCACCCGCATCCTGGCCGACTACCTGTGCAAGCAGGAACAGGTGGACCCGTCCCAGGTCTACGGCTACGACCGGGAGGAGTTCACCCACACCTCGGTAGCCGCCCAGATCGCCTCTGGTACCGCCGACGCGGGCATGGGCATCTGGTCCGCCGCGCGGCTCTATGGGCTGGACTTCCTGCCCGTGTGCGTGGAGCAGTACGACCTTCTCATCCCCGACTACGCCTGGGACACTCCCATGGTCCGGCGTTTGCTGGAGACCCTGGCCTCGCCGGAGTTCCGCGCCCGGCTGGAGGCCCTGGGCGGCTACACCCTGGACCGGCCCGGCCAGGTCCGGCGGCATTTTTAAGGCATGGAGCGCTACGACGTTCTGGTGCTGGGGGGCGGGGTGCTGGGGTGCTTCGCCGCCCGGCACCTCACACGCTGGGGATTTCACACCGCTCTGCTGGAGGGGCGTGAGGATTTATGCACCGGCATCACCCGGGCCAACACCGCCATTGTCTATACCGGCTGTGACACCCCGCCGGGCACCCTGAAAACCCGGCTCTGTGTGGAGGCCAACCGGACCTTTGACGACCTCTGCGCCCAGCTGGGGGTACCCTTTTCCCGGCCCGGCTCCCTGATGGTGAGCTGCGGCCCCCGGGCCCAGCGGGTTTTAGCGCGAAAGCTCCGGCAGGGACAGGAAAACGGCGTGCCGGGGCTGCGCCTCCTCTCCGGGGCGGAGGCCCGGGCCATGGAGCCGGGGCTGACGGAGGAAGTCACTGGAGCCCTCTACGCCCCCGGCACCGGCACCGTGAACCCCTGGGAGCTGGGGCTGGCCGCCGGGGAGAACGCCGCCGCCAACGGCTGTTCCATCTTTTTGAATGCCCAGGTGACCGCCATTTTCTCCGACGGGGCGGACTGGGTGGCGGAGACCGCTCGCGGGGAATTCCGGGCCCGGGCGGTGGTGAACTGCTGCGGGCTGTACGCCGACAAGGTGCAGGAACTGGTGAGTGAGCCCTCGGTGCGCATCTTCCCAGGAAAGGCGGAGTATCTGGTGCTGGATGACACAGTGGACCACGCCCCCCGCCACATCCTCTTCCACGAGCCGGAGGAAAAGGGCAAGGGCCTCACCGTCGTCCCCACGGTGGAGGGGAAGCTGCTGCTGGGTCCCTCGGAGGGGCCGGGCGAGGACAAGGAGGACTGGTCCACCACCGCCCGGGGCCTGGATTTTCTCCGTACCTGGACCGCCCGGGTGCTCCCCGAGCTGGACCTCGGGAAAACCATCCGCTCCTTCGGGGCCATCCGCCCCAACCCCTTCTACGTCCACCGGGAGGGGGAAAATTGGGTGCGGGAGGAGAAAAGCATCCACAATTTCACCATCCAGAATCCCCGGCCCCGCTTCTGGAGTTTTTTAGGTATCAAGACCCCCGGTCTCACCTGCGCCGACGGTCTGGGCCGCTATGTGGCCGGACTGGTGGCGGAGGAGCTGGGGCACAAGGAGCCAAATCCCGCCTTTGACCCGGTGCGCACACCGCCGGTGCGGGTGAAGGAGCTGTCCTTTGAGGACCGGGCCGCCCTCATCCGACAGAATCCCGCCTACGGGAACATTTTGTGCCGCTGCGGGGAGATCACCGAGGGAGAGGTGCTGGACGCCATCGCCCGGGGGGCCACCACTCTGGACGGTGTCAAGCGGCGGGCGGGCACCGGCCTGGGCCGGTGTCAGGGCTCGGTGTGCGCCGGGAAGGTCATGGCCCTCCTTTCCCGGGAGTTACACATCCCGGTGGAAGATCTGCGCCGGGACGGCCCTGGGACGGACTGGCTGGGAGGGAA
>DYBS01000272.1 GCA_019418525.1 Clostridiales bacterium | reverse complement strand
GCCCTGCCCAAGCTGATCGTACAGATCGTGGCGGCGGTGATCGCAGTGGGGTCGGGGAACCTCATCACCGTTATCTCCAACCCCAATGTGTTCTCCAGTGAGCTCTACTGGGAGCTGGGCTGGCTCTCTTATCCGGTGACGGTGTTGTGGATCGTGGGCGTGACCAACGCGGTCAACCTCATCGACGGCCTGGACGGCCTGGCCTGCGGCGTATCCACCATCAGCTCCATGACCATGCTGGTGATTGCCCTGGCCATGGCCGAGCCGGAGGTAGCCATCCTGATGGCTGCTCTGGCCGGTGCCTGCCTGGGCTTCCTCCCGTACAACATGAACCCGGCCAAGATCTTCATGGGGGACACCGGCTCCACCTTCCTGGGCTATGTGTTGGGCGTGGTGTCCATCCAGGGACTCTTTAAATACTACATGCTCATCTCCTTCGTGGTGCCCTTCCTGCTGCTGGGCCTGCCCATCTTCGACACCTGCTTTGCCTTTGTCCGGCGCATCGCCCACGGGCAGAGCCCCATGCACGCCGACCGCAGCCACATCCACCACCGGCTCATCGACATGGGATTGAACCAGAAGCAGGCGGTGGCGGTGCTGTATATCATCGCGGCCATCCTGGGCCTGTCCGCCGTGGTGCTCACCACCCTGAGCCCGGTGCGGGCCATGCTGCTGCTCTTCGCGCTGTGCGTGACGGGCGGGGTGTCGGTGCGTATCTTCCTGCACAACAACAGCGCCCAGAACCACCACGACGAGCCGGCCAAGCCGGAGGAGAACGACGAAAATAAAGGAGACAAACAAGCATGAGCATCCGCGTCATGACCGTGTTCGGCACCCGCCCGGAGGCCATCAAGATGGCCCCCTTGGTGAAGGAGCTGGACAGCCGCAGCGACATCGAATCCATCTGCTGTGTCACCGCCCAGCACCGGGAGATGCTGGACTCGGTGCTGCACATTTTCGGGATCACCCCGGACTATGACCTGAACATCATGGAGCCCCGACAGACCCTGTCCACCATCACCAGCAAGTGCCTGCTGGGCATGGAGAGCGTGCTGCTGGAGGCAAAGCCCGACCTGATTCTGGTCCACGGAGACACCTCTACCACCTTTGCCGGGGCGCTGGCGGCCTTCTATCACCAGATCAAGGTGGGCCATGTGGAGGCGGGCCTGCGCACCTGGGACAAGTACTCCCCCTGGCCGGAGGAGATGAACCGGCGCATGGTGGGGGACATCGCGGACCTCCACTTCGCCCCCACCGAGGCCAACCGCGCCAATCTGGCCCGGGAGGACATCAAGGACGGCGTGTTCGTCACCGGCAACACCGTCATCGACGCCCTCAAGACTACCGTGCGGGAGGACTTCACCTTCCACACCGAGCTTCTCAACCAGCTGGACTATGGGAAAAAGGTGGTCCTGGTCACCTGCCACCGCCGGGAGAACTACGGCGAGCCCATGGCCCACATCATGACCGCCCTGCGCCGGGTGGCCGAGACCTATGAGGACGTGGAGCTGGTGTACCCGGTGCACCTCTCGCCCGTGGTGCGGGAGGCGGCGGGGAAGTACCTCTCCGGCCACGACCGCATCCACCTCATCGACCCCCTGGACGCCCAGGAGATGCACAACCTGATGGCCCGGTCCTACCTGGTGATGACCGACTCGGGCGGGCTCCAGGAGGAGGCCCCCGCCCTGGGCAAGCCGGTGCTTGTCCTGCGCCGGGAGACCGAGCGGCCCGAGGCTGTCACCGCCGGCACCGTGAAGATCGCCGGCACCGACACCGACACCATTTTCTCCATGGCCAGCGAGCTCCTCACCGACGAGGGGGCCTACCGGGCCATGGCCCACGCGGTGAACCCCTACGGCGACGGCCACGCCTGCCGGCGCATTGCCGACGCCATTGAGTGGCAGTTCGGCCTGCGGCCGGAGCGCCCAGAGGAATTCAAGGCCTGATCCCAGAAAGGAGGGCAGGGCGTGGAGCGAAGAAGCCGTAACATCCTGGTGGTGCTCATTGTGCTGGTGATCGCCGTGGCGGTGTTCTCCAGCTTCGGGCTGGAGCTGTACGCCGGCGGGATCCCGGAGATCACGCTGCCCACCCTGCAGCCCACCCAGGACCCGGAGGACGGGACCCTGACCTGGGAGGAGGCCGGAGACGCCGTGCGGGTGGCGGTGACGCCGGAGACGGTGCAGAGCGTCATCGCCGCGCTGGAGCGGCCTGTGAGCTACACCCGGGAGATCACCGTCACCTATGCCGCCGGCGGCACCGTGCATACCCGGCAGTGGGTGGACGGAGGCTGGACCCGGGCGGAGACTCAGCTGCCCGGCGGCCAGCTCCGCCACTCCATCGCGGGGGAGGGCACCCTCTACTACTGGTACAGCGGCAGCCGGACCTGGTACACCGCGCCGCTGTCGGAGGAGCACACCGAAGCCGAGACGGTCCATATCCCCACCTATGAAGACGTGCTGGACCTCCCGACAGAGGCCATTGTCCGGGCCGATTACGGCGAGCGGGACGGCGTCAGCTGTATTTTTGTGGCGGTGGCCGACGAGGACCTGGACGGGGAGACCCGCTACTGGGTGGACGATCACAGCGGACTGCTCATTGCGGCTGAGCGGGAGCTGAACGGCGAGACGGTGCTGACCATGTCGGCCACCACCGCCGAGGAGCCGGTGCCCTCCGGAACCGCCTTTGCCCTGCCCGATGGCACGGTGCTCCACACGGCGCAGGGCGGGGAGGCCGCTACTCCAACCCCATCAGAATAACGAGACCCAGGGTGAGGAGGAGCTCCGTCTCGTCCTCCTCCAGGGCCAGCAGCAGCAGGAGGACCAGCAGCAG
>DYBS01000271.1 GCA_019418525.1 Clostridiales bacterium | reverse complement strand
TCCACATACACCGCCCGTGGCGTGCGCCCGGTGGGCTCCAGCAGCCGCAGGGCCCGGTACTCATAGCCGATCTGGTCCACGAGGTGCATCTGGCTGCCGGTGTTCACCCGCAGCACATATTCCTTCCCCGTCCCCGGGTGGGAAAAACGGTAGTTGACATTATACTCCCCCTGGCCCAGGGGGGACAGCGTCACCGCCGTTTTCGGGGGAAATCCCAGCGCCGCCCCCACCTCGGGGCGCATGAAGTAGTCTTCCAGTTCCCTTACCTGCATCCGGTCCACCTGCTCTCTCTGTTTTCTCCAGTGTAGCAGACCGGAGTGCCCAGGGCAAGGGGCTAGTGATGGCCCCAGCCGTGGCCCTGCTCGTGTTCTTCGCTGTGGTGGCCGGAACCGTACCCGTTGCCGGAGCCGGTCCCATACCCATTCCCGCTGTCGCTGCTGCCGCCGGTACCGGTGTCCACGGCGGTGCCGCCCTCCGCCTGCCCGGCGGCGCTCTGGGCGTCGGCCAGGCGCTGGCGCAACTCACTCATGGTCATGCCCTGCACGTCCTCCGCCGTTATCGACGGGTCCAGGGCCTGGAGCTCCACAAAGAGGCGGTATTTCCCCAGCGGCAGACCCGTCGCCTGGGCCTGGGCGGCCTCCTCGCTGCTGCCGGAGGAGCAGTGGACGTTGCCGTAGTGGGAGGTGCAGGCGCTGACCCGCTCCAGCAGCTCCTGGCTCTGGTCCGGGTCGTCTCCGGTCACGGTGAGCTCCACCGGCTCAGTCCCGGCGCCCAATGTGCCGCCGGAGAGGACCTGCTCCACCGCCCGGGCGCAGTCCATGTGTTCCAGCCCGTCGGTGAGCGCCTGCCCGCTCCCGCCGTAGGAGGACACGCCGATGACCCGGTCGAACCGGTTCACCGACAGGGAGAGGCCGGAGTCCCCCTCCAGGCTCACCGCCGCGGTGGGGGTGAAGTAGACCAGATAGCCCCCCGCCCCCAGCAGGACCAGCAGGAAGCACGCCAGCGCCGCGGCCATCCGCCGCACCCGGGCCCGGGGGGAGGTCCGGGCGGTCACCGCGGCCAGGGTGCGCTCTTTCAGCGCCCAGTCGGCCTGTACCTGGTCAAAGGCCGCGCGGATCTCTTCGTCATGCATCCTCTTCACCTCCCAGCGCCTGGCGCAGAAGCCCCTTGGCCCGCGTCAGCAGCGTGTACACCGTGTTGACCTTCTTACCCAAAATCTTGCCGATCTCCGGGGCGGTGTACCCCTCATAGTAGCTCAGGTACACCACCTCCCGGTACTTCACCGGCAGGGCCAGCACCGCCTCCAGCACATCGTTGTGCTCCGGGGCGGGGAGAGCCGCCTGCCACGCCTCCTCCAGCGGTACGGTGCGCCGCCGCAACAGACTGCGCAGCAGGTCCCGGCAGGCGTTGAGGGTCACCCGGATGAACCAGGCCCGCTCGTGCTCCGCGCTCTCGAACCGGGTGGAGTTCAGGGCGTATTTCAAAAATACCGTCTGAAAGATGTCCTCCGTGTCCGGCTCATTTTTCAGATGGAGCAGACACAGCCGGCGCACCGTGTCGGCCTGCCGCTCCATCGCGCCCCGGAGCTCCTCTTCGCTGCGCATGGCGCGCCCTCCCCTGCTTTTGGTTTATTTGCAGCCGTGGCCGTGACCGTAGCCGTGGTGCGCGTAGCTGCCCAGCCCGGTGCAGTTGTCACAGATGCCATCGTTGTTGGCATCCACATAATTAACGCCGCAGCGGTCGCACACGCCGTCGCCGTCAGCGTCGTTCCGGCACACGCCGGTGCCCCAGTTGTCACACACACCGTCGCCGTCGGCGTCGTTCCAGCACACGCCGGTGCCCCGGTTGTCACACACACCGTCGCCGTTGGCGTCCACATAGTTCAGTCCCCGGCCATACCCGGCGGCCAGCGCCGTGCCGCCCGCCGTCAGAAGTCCCAGCACTGCCAAACCTGCGATCCACCGTTTCATCATAGAAAATCCTTCCTTTCATTTCAAGCTCAAATCAGGTCCCTGTCAGGTTCCTCTACCAGTAATACGTCCTGGCGGATTTCATCCGTTCATAGTCTGAAAAAAAGTTTTTTGTTTCTGTGATTTTCCATGAAGCGAGTCTCCATTATCGCAAATTTAAATAAAGTTAGGCAATTTCTTGACCTTTTCCTCTCTAACTCCCATAATTATATCACCAAAACATGTCAAACGAGAGGATGTTGTACCATGAACCATGAGTCCGCCCCCGGCGTGCGCCGGGGCGTCTGCGGCCTGTGCGGGGGGACCTGCCTGGTGGACCTCCACTGTGACGAGACGGGGACCATCACCAAAGTAGAAGGTGCCAAAGAGCCCCCCTTCTCCAGCGGGGCCCTGTGCGTCAAGGGCGCCGCCCTGCGCCAGGCCACTTATCACCCCGACCGGCTCCTCTACCCCATGAAGCGGGTAGGCCCCCGGGGCGCGGGGGAATTTGTCCGCATCTCCTGGGAGGAGGCCCTGGACACCGTGGCGGAGCAGCTCCGCCGCAGCCGGGACCGGTACGGGGCCAAGTCCACCTTGCTCTACGTGGGCCACCCCAAGTGGTTCCGCACCTACCTCACGGACTTTGCCAACCACTATGGTACACCCAATGTGGGCACCGAGTCCAGCAGTTGTGCCTACGCCCTGATGATGGCCAGCCAGAGCTGCTTCGGCCGGGGCGTCATGATGCCCCAGCCCGACCTGGCCCGGTGCAAGGCCCTCCTCATCTGGGGCGTGAACCCCCTCCACAGCGGCTCCCCCGCTATGGCCCGGGCCTATCTGAACGCGGTGGACCGGGGCGTGAAGGTCATCGCCGTGGACCCCCGCTGCACCCCCACCAC
>DYBS01000270.1 GCA_019418525.1 Clostridiales bacterium | reverse complement strand
GCGGTGTGCTGAAGTTGTGGATGGTGGAGAGTAGTAACGCCAAAGGGGCGGCCCACGCCCTGCTGGCCCGGAAGCTCTCGGAATACGGCGTGCTCCGCCCGGACTTTGACACACTTCCCGGGGGCAAGCCGATTTTGAAAGACGGCGCGCTCCACTTCAGCCTCAGCCACAGCGGCGCCTTCGCCCTGTGCGGCCTGGGGGACTGCCCTCTGGGCGTGGATGTGGAGCGCATCAAGCCACGGCGGCCCAACCTGCCCCGTTACGCCCTCTCCGACCGGGAATTTGCGTGGTTCACCCAGCGGGGGAGCAACTGGGAGGATTTTTACACCCTCTGGACCTTGAAGGAGAGCTATGTGAAGTACACCGGCAGCGGCCTGGATCGGGCCGCCCGGTCCATCGAGGTGCCCCAGCTCAGTCCCGGCGAGGAGGAATTGTGGAACGGCCTGTGGTTCCGCGCCTGGGGCGGCGCGGGCTGGCGAGCAGCCTGCTGCGGCGAGGAGCGGCCGGAAGCGCAACTGATTTTGGAATAAGGAGACACTATGAAGGAAAAACAGACCATCACCGGCGTCTATCAGGCCGCCGGCAAGGGCTTTGGATTTGTGACCCCCGAGGGGGCCACGGGGCGGGAGGAGGACCTCTTCATCCCGCCCCGGGCGGAAAACGGGGCCTGGAACGGGGACACGGTGGCCGTCCTGCCCGATACAGGCCGGGTGGCGCCCGGTGAAAAGCGCACCGCCCATGTGACCGCCATTCTCCACCGGGGCAACCCCACTGTCACCGGCGCGGTGCGCAAGCACGGCCGGGAGACCTGGCTGGTCCCTGCCGGGGACAAGCTGCGGGAGCCCATCCAGATCGTGGGCAAGACCAGCGGCGTGCGCCCCGGAGACCGGGCGGCGGTGAAGATGGCCAGCTACGGCACGTCCAAGCAGCCCCCCATGGGGACTTTGTTGGAGGTGTTTGGGCGGGACGGCAGCCGGGAGGCCGCCGTGGAGTCCATCCTCTTTGAGCAGAACATCGAGCGGGAGTTTCCAGCCCAAGTGCTGACCCAGGCGGCGGAGGCCCCGGAGCAGGTGGACCCTGCGGCCCTGGAGGGGCGGCTGGATCTGCGGGGCAAGTGCATCATCACCATCGACGGGGAGCACGCCAAGGATCTGGATGACGCCGTCTCGCTGGAGCGGGACGAACAGGGGCGGGCGGTGCTGGGGGTCCACATCGCCGACGTGAGCCACTATGTGCCCATGGGCTCCCCGCTGGACGTGGAGGCCTGGCAGCGTGGCACCTCGGTGTACTTTGCCGACCAGGTGATTCCCATGCTCCCCAAGGAGCTCTCTAACGGCATCTGCTCCCTCAACCCTAAAGTGGACCGGCTCACCCTGTCCTGCATCATGACTCTGAACCCCGACGGCTCGATGGCGGAGCACACCATTACGAAATCGGTCATCAAGACCACCGAGCGGATGAACTATAAGGACTGCAACACCCTTTTAGAGGGCACTGACCCGGCGCTGGAAGAGCGCTATGCCCATATTCTGCCCATGCTGCGGGAGATGGCCGTCCTGGCCAAGGTGCTGGAGCGGCGGCGGAAGCTGCGGGGCAGCCTGGACCTGGAGAGCCGGGAGAACGAGATCCTCTGCGACGAGGAGGGCCACCCCATCGGCGTGCAGGCCCGCACCCCGGGGGTTAGCGAGGGGCTCATTGAGTCCTTTATGCTGGCGGCCAACGAGTGCGTAGCCCAGCATCTGGCGGACCGGGAGCTGCCCGGCATCTTCCGCATCCACGAAAAGCCTTCGGGGGAAAAGACCGAGGCTCTGCGGAACGTGCTCGCCCCGCTGGGCTATACCTTCCAGGAGCCGGACCACTTCTCCATCCAGAAGATTCTGGAGGCCTCCCGCGGCACGCTGGAGGAGTATCTGGTCCACACGGCGGTGCTCCGGTCCATGATGAAGGCCCGGTATGACCCGAAAAACCTGGGGCACTTCGGACTGGCTGCCGATTACTACTGCCACTTTACCTCTCCGATCCGGCGGTACCCGGACCTGATGGTCCACCGCTGCCTCACCGCCATGCTGGACGGGACCCTGGAGAGCAAGGCGGGGCAGAAGCTCACCTCCGCCATACCCAAGGCCGCCAAGCAGGCCTCCGAGCGGGAGCTGGCCGCCCAGGTGGCGGAGCGGGACATTGAGAAGTGCTATCTGGCCGAGTTCATGGCGGAGCACATCGGGGAGACCTTCCCCGGCGTGGTGTCCGGTGTAAGCCGCTTCGGGCTCTTTGTCCTCACCGGAGTGGGGGTGGAGGGATTCCTGCCCGCGGAGGCCCTGCCCGGGGGGCATTATGCCTATTCCGAGGAACACCTCACCCTCACCGGCTCCCGGGGGGAGCGGTATACCCTGGGGACCCTGCTGGAGGTGGCGTGTGTCAGCGCCGATCCCGGCAGCGGACAGGTGGAGTTTCGTCTGCCCAAGGGGACCCCCGGTACCATCTTTCTGGAGAGAAAGGGGCCCAAGCCCTCCCGCGCGGAGCGGAAGGTGGGCAAGCGCCCCCAGGGGAAAACACATGGAAAGCGGCCGCCCCGCCGGCGGCGCTGAGACGGCTTTCGCCCCGGCCATTTGGCCGGGGCGAAAAAAGTCAGAAGAAACTGAAAAAAGGTGTTGACAAATGGGGGAGTGGGTGGTATTCTATCTGAGCGCCTTGCGAGAGGGCACTGAAAAACAACCGAAAAGAGTGAGGAGACCGGGCGGAAGCCGGACGGACCTGATTCAGAAAGTTGAAAAAAGTGCTTGACAAACGCGAGAGCACGTGGTAAACTAAATGAGTTCGCGTGAGTAGCGAGAACGCGTTTGGGAGAGAACG
>DYBS01000027.1:256-17731 GCA_019418525.1 Clostridiales bacterium | reverse complement strand
TCCCACCGCTTTCTTTCGCAAAGAAAGCGGTGCCCCGTCCGGGTAGGACGCCCGCCCGGCGAGGGCAAATATTCCGGGCTCCCCGGAAAAAACAGGGCCGTTGCAGAATGAAACTCTTCCGCAACGACCCTGTTTGATTGAAATAGGATAGAAATTAGAACCGGGCGCCGCCGAACTCGGCCAGCTTGAGGTCCTTGTTCCGGTCCTCCACCCACTGGATGGCCCACTGGGACCCGAAGAGCAGGAGCTGATTGCCCTTGTAGTCCTCCACCAGCTTGGTGTCGGTGCCCAGGATCAGGTCCTCCTCCTTCAGCGGCTCGGCGTCCTCGTCCTCCCGGACGATCCAGCGCAGGTACTCATAGGGCAGGCCCTCCATATAGAGGTCCACGTTGTACTCGTTTTTCAGGCGGTACTCCAACACGTCAAACTGGAGGGTACCCACCACGCCCACGATGACCTCCTCCATGCCGGAGTAGGGGGTCTTGAAAATCTGGATGGCGCCCTCCTGGGCAATCTGCTCCATGCCCTTCAGGAACTGCTTGCGCTTCATGGTGTCCAGGGAGCGCACCCGCTTGAAGTGCTCAGGGGCGAAGGTGGGGATGGGGTCGAACTTGAACTTCTTCCCCGGCGCGCAGAGGGTGTCACCGATGGAGAAAATGCCAGGGTCAAAGACGCCGATGATGTCGCCGGCGTAGGCCTCTTCGATGATCTCCCGCTCAGCGGCCATGAGCTGCTGGGGCCGGGACAGGCGCAGCTTCTTGCCACCCTGGACGTGGTAGACCTCTTTGTCCGCCTCGAACTTGCCGGAGACGATGCGCATGAAGGCGATGCGGTCCCGGTGGGCCTTGTTCATGTTGGCCTGGATCTTAAAGACGAAGGCCGAGAAGTTGTCGTCCATGGAGTCGATGATCTCGTCCCCGGCCTTCCGGGGCAGGGGGGCGGTGGTCATCTGAAGGAAATGCTCCAGAAAAGGCTCCACACCGAAGTTGGTGAGGGCGGAGCCGAAGAACACAGGGGAGAGCTTGCCGTGGCGCACCCGGTCCAGGTCGAACTCGGCGGCGGCGCCGTCCAGCAGCTCGATCTCGTCCACCAGCTGCTGGTGGAGGTCCGCGCCGATGAGCCCGTCCAGGTTGGGGTCGCCCAGCTCCACCTCGGTGGCAGTGGCGGCCTTGGCGCCGCCGTTGGAGGTGAAGTGGATGATCTTCTGGGAACCGCGGTCGTAGACGCCCTTAAAATCCTTGCCGCAGCCGATGGGCCAGTTCACCGGGTAGGTCTCGATGCCCAGCTCCTTCTCCAGCTCCTCCAGGAGCTCGAAGGTGTCCCGGGCCTCCCGGTCCATCTTGTTGACAAAAGTGAAGATGGGGATGTCCCGCATGGCGCAGACCTTGAAGAGCTTGCGGGTCTGGGCCTCCACGCCCTTGGCGGCGTCGATGACCATGACGGCGGAGTCCGCGGCCATCAGGGTGCGGTAGGTGTCCTCGGAGAAGTCCTGGTGGCCCGGGGTGTCCAGGATGTTGATGCAGTAGCCCTCGTACTGGAACTGCATGACCGAAGAGGTGACGGAAATGCCGCGCTGCTTCTCGATCTCCATCCAGTCGGAGGTGGCGGCCCGGGTGTTCTTTTTGCCCTTGACCTGGCCGGCCTGGGCGATGGCCCCTCCGTAGAGGAGGAACTTTTCGGTCAGAGTGGTCTTGCCGGCGTCGGGGTGGGAGATGATGGCGAACGTCCGGCGGCGGTTGATCTCAGCTTCGTATTTGGACAAGGTGATACCTCCTTGAGATGATAGGAAAGAATGGATCGGGACACACCGTCGGGTCACAAGGGCCCCATCCGGTCCACCGCCGTCGGGAGGTCGGTGAAGCGCTCCACAAAGGGCACAGCGTGGTCGATGGTACCGAAGCCGTAGGCCGCGTGGAGGAAGGGAACTCCGGCAGAGGAAGCGGCATTATAATCCCCCTGGGTGTCCCCCACATAGACCGGGCTCTTCAGGTGGTGGCGCTCCACCATGAGGGCGATATTCTCCCCCTTGGGCCTGCCCGTTTCCCCGGGACAGGTGAAGTCGGTAAAATACTTCCCCAGGCCGGTGACCGCCAGAAAGCCCTCAATATAGCCGCTCTGGCAGTTGCTGACGATAAAGAGTGGGCACCGCGCTGCCAGCACCGCCAAGGTCTCCTCCACCCCGTCGTAGACCTTGCCACCGTGTTTGGCCAGGTAGTCGGCCTGCTCCCGGGCGCACACATCCATGACCTCGCCCCGCCGCTCCGGCGGGAGGTCCGGCATGAGCTTGTCGGCGATGTCTTTCAGGAGCATCCCCATGCAGCCCCGGATCTGCTCCGCGGTGAGCACCAGGGGCACGCCGCACTGCTCCAGGCCCCGGTTCCAGGCCGCGCAGATGCTCTCCACCGCGTCCCAGAGGGTGCCGTCCAGGTCAAACAGGATTCCGTCCACATGTTCCATAGGGGAGCTCCTTTTCCTCAAAAATGGCGCGCGTTCCCGCGCGCGCAGTGTTCTTTTTAGTTTATCATGTTACGCCCGCCCACACAAGGGAATTTCTGCGCAAAAAAAGCCGGATTTACCGGCTTTTTCTCAGGTCTTTATTTGACTTCCTTGGCCTCATCGATGTAGCTGTACAGGGTGTACTTGGAGATACCGAAGAACTTGCACACCTTGTCGCCGCTCTTGGTGATGAGGAAGGCGCCCGTGTTGTTGAGGAACTGGATGGCCTTCACCTTGTCGTCCTTGTTCATCAGGGCCACCGGCTTGCCCACCACCTTGACGCTCTGCTCAATGAGCTCGTCCAGCAGGTCGCTCACATTGCGGGAGATGGCCTCCGGCTCCTGGGTCTCCTGTTCGGTGGAGGTAAACTGCTTCAGGCTGGTCTCCATGGCCAACATGAGGGTGATGTCGTAGTTGATGCCGAAGATGCCTACCGTGTCCCCGTCGTCGTCCCGGATGTAGAAGGTGCTGGACTTCAGGATCTTTCCGTCCCGGGTGCGGGTCAGGTAGCAGATGTGATCCTCCAGCTTGCTGGGGTCGCTGCTCAGCGCCTCCAGCACCACATGGGAGGGGCCGTCTCCCACCTTGCGCCCGGTGACATGGCCGTTCTCAATGGCCACAATGGAGCTGTCGGGGTCGTTGGAAATGAGGTCGTGGACCACTACCTCGCAGTTGGGTCCGAACTGTTTGCTGAGACCCTTCGCCAGTCGAAATAAGAAGTGAAGTGTCGACGCTTCAAACATACTCCGGTCTCCTCCTGCCTCTTGTATTGGTTCTGTTCGATTCGTACCTATCATTTTATCACATTTGCGCATAATTACAAGAAAAATGTTACTACTAAAAATTTTTTTGGTATTCTAAAAAAGGGTTGCTTTTTCCGGTAAACTATGTTATACTTTCCTCACAAAAAGGGATTTGACTGTGCAAATCCGCCAAAAACAAAGGTATATGGTTGTGGCTGCAACGGAGTGCTCTCGCGCACGGGCTGGATGAACGTCTGTTTCCCATAGGTTGCGGTCCCCTGCCGCAGATTTGAAGGGACGCTCGTCGAAAGATGGGGTCCTTTTTTTGCGCAACGGACGCCGGATGCATACCAGACCACAAAAAAAGGAGGACAACCACCATGCTGCTCGTTGGAAACGGTAAGCTCATCACCCGCAATCCCGCCCTCCCCTATCTGGAGGACGGCGCTGTCGTCATCGACGGCGAAGTCGTCAAGGAGATCGGCGGCTACGCCGAGCTGAAGGCCAAGTACCCCGACGCCGAGTTTGTGGACGCCAAGGGCGGCGTCATCATGCCCGGCCTGATCAACGTCCACACCCACATCTACTCCGGCCTGGCCCGTGGCCTCTCCATCAACGGCTTCAACCCCACCAACTTCTTTGAAGTTCTGGACGGCCAGTGGTGGTACATCGACCGCCACCTGACCCTGGATGGCACCCGCGCCTGCGCCTACGCCACCATTCTGGACTGCATCCGGGACGGCGTGACCACCATCTTCGACCACCACGCCTCCTTCTGTGAGATCCCCGGCTCCCTCTTCGCCATCAAGGACGTGTGCAAGGAGCTGGGCATGCGCGCCAACCTCTGCTACGAGGTCTCCGAGCGCGACGGCATGGAGAAGTGCGACCAGGCCATCCAGGAGAACGCCGACTTCGCCAAGTGGGCCAAGGAGCAGGACGACGACATGATCAAGGCCATGTTCGGCGGCCACGCCCTGTTCACCATCTCCGACAAGACCTTTGAGAAGATGGTCAAGGCCAACGACGGCATGACCGGCTTCCACATCCACGTGGCTGAGGGAATGAACGACGTGTACGACTCCCTGCAGAACTACGGCTGCCGTCCCATCAACCGCCTGCTGTACAACGGCATCCTGGGTGAAAAGACCATGCTGGGCCACTGCATCCATGTCTCCCCCGCCGAGATGGACATCATCAAGGAGACCAACACCATGGTCTGCCACAACCCCGAGTCCAACATGGGCAATGCCGTGGGCTGCTCCCCCGTGCTGCAGCTGTACAACCGGGGCATCCTCATCGGCCTGGGCACCGACGCCTACACCCACGACATGCTGGAGAGCCTGAAGGTGCTCCTGCCCATGCAGCGGCACAACGCCTGCCTGCCCAACGTGGGCTGGCGGGAGGCCACCGGGATGCTCTTTGAAAACAACGCCAAAATCTGCGCCCGGTACTTCAAAAAGCCCCTGGGCGTGCTCAAGCCCGGCGCGGCCGCCGACGTGATCATCATGGATTACAAGCCCTTCACCCCCTTCTCCCACGAGAACGTGGACGGGCACATGCTCTTCGGCATGGAGGGCAAGAACTGCCGCACCACCATCATCAACGGCAAGGTCCTCTACAAGGACCGCGAGTTCGTGGGCATCGACGAGGACAAGATCAATGCCTGGTGCATGGAGCAGTCCAAGAAGCTCTGGGGCGAACTCAACCACTGCACTTACTAAGAGACAACGCCCATTGAGCTTGTCCTCACCAAGCGTTTTGCCCCCGGGCAAAACCTTGATGCCGGGGCGATTCATTCGCCCCGCGCAGATCAAGGATCGGGGTCCCCGCACGGCGTAAGCCGGGTGGGGCCAAGATCAACGCCTGGTGCATGGAGCAGTCCAAGAAGCTCTGGGGTGAGCCCAACCACTGCACTTACTAAGAACGAGATCCGGCGGGGCGGCCGGAAAGGCCGCTCCCCATTCCCCCTTTTTCAGCCCCAAGCCCCAATTTTTCCGCTATCTGAGTGAACGTAATACAGGAGGTAATTCTTATGAGCGATATCATGCGCCCCATGCCGTTCTCCCATCTGATGAACTGGATCCTGAGCGAGTATCATAACCAGGGTTCCATCTTCGGCGTGTCCAAGCTGGTCAAGCACACCAACGGCCAGGCTCTGCCCATCTTCAAGGAGAAGATCGAGTCCCCCTACGGCCCCGCCGCCGGCCCCCATACCCAGCTGGCCCAGAACATCGTGGCCGCTTACGCCGCCGGCAGCCGCTTCTTCGAGGTCAAGACCGTTCAGGTCATGGACGGCGACGAGCTCTCCAAGTGCGTGAACAAGCCCTGTATCACCGCCGCCGACGAGTGCTACAACTGCGAGTGGTCCACCGAGCTGTACGTGCCCCAGGCCTTCGCCGAGTACGTGAAGGCGTGGTTCGCCTGTAAGCTGCTGGCCAAGGAGCTGGGCCTGGGCGATCCCGACGGCTTCGTGTTCAACATGAGCGTGGGCTACGATCTCGCCGGCATCAAGAGCGAGAAGGTGGACAAGTACATCGAGGGAATGAAGGACGCCTCCCAGACCGAGGTCTGGAAGGAGTGCATGGACTGGGCGCTGGCGAACCTGGACCGCTTCCAGAACGTGGACGAGGCCTATGTCAAGGCCATCTCCCCCAAGGTGTCCGACTCCATCACCGAGTCCACCCTCCACGGCTGCCCCCCCGATGAGATCGAGCGCATCGCCACCTACCTCATCACCGAGAAGGGCCTGAACACCTACATCAAGTGCAACCCCACCCTGCTGGGCTATGAGTTTGCCCGCAAGACCCTAGACGGCCTGGGCTTCGACTACATCGCCTTCGACGACCACCACTTCGTGGAGGACCTGCAGTGGGCCGACGCCATCCCCATGTTCAACCGTCTGCTGAAGCTGACCGCCGAGCGCGGCCTGGAGTTCGGCGTGAAGATCACCAACACCTTCCCCGTGGACGTGAAGGCCGGGGAGCTGCCCAGCGAGGAGATGTACATGTCCGGCCGCTCCCTGTACCCCCTGTCCCTGTCCCTGGCCGGCATGCTGACCAAGGAGTTCAACGGCAAGCTGCGCATCTCCTACTCCGGCGGCGCCGACTTCCACTCCATCGGCAAGCTGTTTGACGCCGGTATCTGGCCCATCACCATGGCCACCACCGTCCTCAAGCCCGGCGGCTATCAGCGCATGAGCCAGATCGGCGAGAAGCTGATGAACTGCGGCAACAGCGCCTGGACCGGCGTGGACACCGTGAAGATGGAGGCTCTGGTGAAGGAGTTCGTCACCGACGCCCACTTCCAGAAGCCCATGAAGCCCCTGCCCAGCCGCAAGATGGACAAGAAGGTGCCTCTCATCGACTGCTTCGAGGCCCCCTGCCGCAACGGCTGCCCCATTTCCCAGGACATCCCCGCCTACCTCATGCGGGTCAACGCCGGCAAGTTCGAGGAGGCCCTGGAGATCATCACCCACCGCAACGCCCTGCCCTTCATTACCGGCACCATCTGCTCCCACCGCTGCCAGGACAAGTGCATGCGCAACGCCTATGATGAGAGCGTTTACATCCGCACCCAGAAGCTGAAGGCGGCCGAGGGCGGCTTCGACGCCCTGCTGCCCAAGCTGAAGCCCGCCGCTCCCGTGGCCGGCAAGAAGGTCGCCGTCATCGGCGGTGGCCCCGCCGGTATGTCCGCCGCTTACTTCCTGGGCCGCTCCGGCGTGGACGTCACCGTCTTTGAGCGCAAGGACTCCCTGGGCGGTATCGTGCGCCACGTCATCCCCGCTTTCCGCATCAGCGACGACGCCATCGACAACGATGTGAAGCTGATGAACGCCATGGGCGCCAAGGTGGAGCTGAACCACGAGGTCAAGAGCGTGCAGGAGCTCTTCGATCAGGGCTACACCCACGTCATCCTGGCCACCGGCGCCTGGAACAAGGGCAGCGCCGGCCTGGAGTATGGCGAAGAGATGAACGTCATCGAGTTCCTGGAGAAGGCCAAGAAGGCCCCCGAGAGCCTGGATCTGGGCAAGAACGTGGTGGTCATCGGCGGCGGCAACACCGCCATGGACGCCGCCCGCGCCGCCAAGCGCATCCCCGGCGTGGAGAAGGTCTCCCTGGTCTACCGCCGCACCAAGCGCTACATGCCCGCCGACCAGGAGGAGCTGGAGCTGGCTCTGGAGGACGGCGTGGAGTTCTGTGAGCTGCTCGCCCCCGTGGGCGTGAAGGACGGCGTCCTCACCTGCCACCAGATGGAGCTGGGCGCTCCCGACGCCTCCGGCCGCCGCACCCCTGTGGACACCGGCAAGGTCGTGGAGGTCCCCGCCTGCACCGTCATCACCGCCGTGGGCGAGAAGGTGGACACCGCTCTGTACACCGCCAACGGCCTGGAGGTGGACAACCGCGGCAAGGCCGTGGTGAACGCCGACACCCTGGAGTCCAGCGTGAAGAACGTGTTCGTCATCGGTGACGGCCAGAAGGGCCCCGGCACCGTGGTCGAGGCCATTGCCGGCGCCACCAAGGCCGCCATGGCCATCCAGCCCTTCGAGCTGGACAAGTACGTGGAGAAGAACGTCAACGCCGACTACCAGGCCCCCCTGGCCAAGCGCGGCGAGCTGTGCGACGACTGCAAGAACTGCTCCGAGATCCGCTGCCTGGGCTGCGCCACTGTGTGCGAGACCTGCACCGAGGTCTGCCCCAACCGCGCCAACGTGGCCATCTGGGTCCCCGGCAAGCGCATGCGCCAGATCATCCACGTGGACGGCATGTGCAACGAGTGCGGCAACTGCGGTACCTTCTGCCCCTACGACTCCCGTCCCTACAAGGATAAGTTCACCCTGTTCTGGAGCGAGGAGGACTTCGCCAACAGCGAGAACGAGGGCTTCCTGCGCCTGGACGGCGGCCTGACCCGGGTGCGCCTGGGCGGCCAGGTCAAGGAGTACAACGTGGACGACGCCAACTGCGGCCTCTACGAGGACCTGCGCAAGCTCATCTGCGCCGTGTACGCCAACTACGCCTACCTGCTGAAGTAAATTTTATCGGTTTGCCCGCCCCTCCCCACGGTGCCGCGCAAAGCCTCAGCCTAAGTGCCTGAGGCTTTGTGCGCGTGCCGTGGGGCATGGGCGTTCCATCCCTCCTGAAATTGCGGGGGAGCGGGGCCGCCCCAGCCGCCGCTCCCAGGAAAGGACGAACCCAAATGGCTGTTACCACTCAAAAGATCGCCGTGGTGTTCTGCACCGGCGGCGACCGCGCCAACCGCCGCACCGAGGCCAGCACCCTGGGCCTGGACTGCCGCCGGGCCGCCGAGGCCTTCCCCGAGGGCCTGCTGGAGTGCGGCCAGGGCTGCCTGGGTCTGGGCACCTGCGTGGACGCCTGCCCCCTGGAAGCCATCCACATCGGCCCCCATGGCGCTGCCGTGGTGGACCGGGAGCGCTGCGTGGGCTGCGGCGTGTGCGTCGGAGTCTGCCCCCGGAAGGTCATCCACCTGGTGGACGCCTCCACCACCATCCTGCCCCGCTGCTCCAATCAGGATGCCGGCCCCGTGGCCCGCAAGGCCTGTGATGTGAGCTGCATCGCCTGCCGGATCTGCGAAAAGAACTGCCCCGCCGACGCCATCTCCATGGTGGACAACCACGCGGCCATCGACCCCGAGCGCTGCATTTCCTGCGGCATGTGCGCCGTGAAGTGCCCACGGGGCGTGATCGTGGACGCCGACGGTACTTTCACCGTTTCTGACTTTTCATAATAAGAAAGAGGAACCACAGATGAGCGAGAGCTATACCTTTATCGTCAATGGAATCACCCGCACCACCGAAGAGGATAAGCCCCTGCTGCGCTATCTGCGTGACGACCTGCATCTGGTCTCTGTGAAGGATGGGTGCAGCGAGGGCGCCTGCGGCACCTGTACCATCGTGGTGGACGGCAAGGCGGTGAAGTCCTGCGTCCTCACCACCAAGAAGGCGGTGGGCAAGAACATCCTCACCGTGGAGGGCCTGTCCTACGAGGAGCAGGAGGCCTTTGTCTACGCCTTCGGTAAGGTGGGCGCGGTGCAGTGCGGCTTCTGCATCCCCGGCATGGTCATGGCCGGCAAGGCCCTCATTGACCAGAACCCCAACCCCTCCGAGGAGGACATCAAGAAGGCCATCCGGGGCAACATCTGCCGCTGCACCGGCTATAAGAAGATCATCGAGGGCATCGCCCTCACCGCCGCCATCCTCCGCGGGGACGAGAAGCTGGACCCCGACCTGGAGAAGGGCGACGTCTACGGCGTGGGCGACCGGGCCTTCCGCACCGACGTGCGCGGCAAGGTCCTGGGCAGCGGCGCCTACTGCGACGACCTCTACCTGGACGGCATGGTCCACGCCTCCGCCGTCCGTTCCCAGTATCCCCGGGCCAAGGTGCTGGACATCGACGCCTCCAAGGCTCTGGCCATGCCCGGCGTGCTGGCCGTCCTCACCGCCGAGGACGTGCCCCACAACAAGGTGGGCCACCTGCAGCAGGACTGGGACGTGTTCATTGCCAAGGGCGACATCACCCGCTGCGTGGGCGACGCCATCTGTCTGGTGGTGGCCGAGGACGAAAAGACCCTGGAAAAGGCCAAGAAGGTCATCAAGGTCAGCTACGAGCCCCTGGAGCCGGTGCGCAACATCCACGAGGCCATGGCGGAGAACGCCCCCCTGGTCCACTCCAAGGGCAACCTCTGCCAGCAGCGCCACGTGACCCGCGGTGACGCCAAGACCGCTCTGGCTAACTCCAAGTACGTGGTCACCCAGAGCTACACCACCCCCTTCACCGAGCACGCCTTCCTGGAGCCCGAGTGCGCCGTGGCCTTCCCCTACAAGGACGGCGTGAAGGTATACACCTCCGACCAGGGCGTCTACGACACCCGGAAGGAGATCTCCATCATGCTGGGCTGGGAGCCCGAGCGCATCGTGGTGGAGAACAAGTTCGTGGGCGGCGGCTTTGGCGGCAAGGAGGACGTGTCGGTGCAGCACCTGGCGGTGCTGGCCGCGCTGAAGGTCAACAAGCCGGTCAAGTGCAAGCTCACCCGGCAGGAGTCCATCAACTTCCACCCCAAGCGCCACTACATGGAGGGCACCTTCACCCTGGGCTGCGACGAGAACGGCATTTTCACCGGCCTCGACTGCGAGATCTACTTCGACACCGGCGCCTACGCCTCCCTCTGCGGCCCCGTGCTGGAGCGCGCCTGCACCCACTCCGTGGGCCCCTACTGCTACCAGAACACCGACATCCGGGGCTTTGGCTACTACACCAACAATCCCCCCGCCGGCGCCTTCCGGGGCTTCGGCGTGTGCCAGAGCGAGTTCGCCCTGGAGAGCAACATCAACCTGCTGGCTGAGAAGGTGGGCATCTCCCCCTGGGAGATCCGCTACCGCAACGCCATCGAGCCCGGCAAGGTCCTGCCCAACGGCCAGATCGCCGACTGCTCCACCGCGCTGAAGGAAACCCTGCTGGCCGTCAAGGACGTGTACGAGGCCAACAAGGACCACGCGGGCATCGCCTGCGCCATGAAGAACGCCGGCGTGGGCGTGGGCCTGCCCGACAAGGGCCGTTGTAAGCTCATCGTTCGCGAGGGCATGGTGGAGCTCTACTCCGCCGCGTCCGATATCGGCCAGGGCTGCGCCACCGTGTTCCTGCAGATCCTGTCCCAGGCCACCGGTCTGCCCCGGGTGCTGCTGCGCAACATGGGCGCCAACTCCGAGGTGGCCCCCGACTCCGGCACCACCTCCGGCTCCCGCCAGACCCTCATCACCGGCGAGGCCGTGCGCATGGCCGCCGTGGACCTGAAGAAGGACATGGACGAAGTGGGCGGCGACCTCTCCAAGCTGGAGGGCAAGGAGTACTTTGCCGAGTTCTTTGACCCCACCGACAAGCTGGGCGCCGACGTGCCCAACCCCAAGAGCCATGTGGCCTACGGCTTCGCCACCCACGTGGTCATCCTGGACGACGAGGGCAAGGTGAAGGAAGTCTACGCGGCCCACGACTCCGGCAAGGTGGTCAACCCCACCTCCATCCAGGGTCAGATCGAGGGCGGCGTGCTGATGGGTCTGGGCTATGCCCTCACCGAGGACTTCCCCCTGAAGGACTGCGTGCCCCAGGCCAAGTACGGCACCCTGGGCCTGATGCGCTCCAACCAGATCCCCGACATCCACGCCATCTATGTGGAGAAGGAGGAGCTGCTCCCCTTCGCCTACGGAGCCAAGGGCATCGGCGAGATCGCCACCATCCCCACCGCCCCGGCGGTCCAGGGCGCGTACTATGCCCGGGATCACATCCTGCGCACCAAGCTGCCCATGGAGGACACCTACTACCGCAAGAAGAAGTAACAAAATCCCCCCGGATACCGCGGTATCCGGGGGGATTTTTATTGTGATCTCTTTATTCCTTGTGCTCGCTGTTCCAGAGCTCCTCGGCGGTGGGCTTCCAGTGCTCGGCGTAGGGGGTGGTGCGGTCGCACAGGGTGTCCACATCCTCCGGCGACTCGTAGTCGGTGGACACCGCGCCGGTCTCCTTGACGATGGCGCGGAGCTTCTCCGGGTTCTCCAGCATGGGGCAGGGCCGGAACATGTTGTCGTTGAAGGGCTGCTGGTCGTGGTAGGCCATGAAGATGGGGCTCTTGAGGGCCTCCAGGAGGGTGTGCTCCCGGATGTTGACGTTGGAGTAGTGGATGAACACGCAGGGCTCCACATCGCCCCGGGCGTTGATGTGCAGGTAGCGGCGGCCGCCGGCGATGCACCCGCCCACGTACTCGGCGTCGTTCTGGAAGTCCATGGCAAAGATGGGCTTGCTGCCGCGGAAGGCGCGGATGCGGCGGCACAGCTCGGTGCGCTGCTCGGGGGTGGGGAGCAGCTCCGGGGCCGCGCCGTTGCCCACGGGCATGTAGTGGAAGAACCAGATGAACAGGGCGCCGGCCTCAATGATCTGGTCGTAGAACTTCTCGCTGCTCACGTCGTTCCAGTTCTGGCTGGTGTAGCAGGTGGAGATACCGAAGGGCAGCTTGTGGGCCTTCAGCAGGGCCATGGCCTTCTTGACCTTCTCGTAGGAGCCGTGGCCGCGGCGGCCGTCGTTGGCCTCCTCGAAGCCCTCCAGGCTGATGGCGGGGACGAAGTTCTTCACCCGCAGCATCTCCTGGCAGAACTCCTCGTCGATGAGGGTGCCGTTGGTGAAGGACAGGAACTCACAGTCGTTGTGCTTCTCGCACAGCTTCAGGATGTCCGCCTTGCGCACCAGGGGCTCGCCGCCGGTGAAGATGTACATGTAGGTGCCCAGCTCCTTGCCCTGGGTGACGATGGAGTCTAGCTCCTCAAAGGTCAGGTTCAGGCGGTTGCCGTACTCGGCCGCCCAGCAGCCGGTGCAGTGCATGTTGCAGGCGCTGGTGGGGTCCAGCAGGATGGCCCAGGGCACGTTGCAGTTCTCCCGCTGGGCGGTCTCCTCCTGAGTGGCGCTGCCCAGCAGGCTGGCGTTCAGGATAAAGTTGCGGAAGAACGTCTCCCGGACTCCCTCGTCCAGGGCATAGACCTTCATAATGAGCTCGTACCAGTGGTTCTTTTCCCGGATGGAGTTGCGGAACGCGGAGCGCTGGGCGGTGTACCAGCCCTCCGGCGCCAGCTTATCCACCAGATCCATGAGCTTGGGGATATTGGTCTCCGGGTCCTTCTTCAGGTAGTCCAAAGCCTGATGGATCGCGGCGGAGAGCGCTGCGTTTTTGGCTTTTTCCAGAATGGAATTCATAGCGATCAACCTCATTTCTCCTAGCAATGGGCGCTGGGGAAAAGGCGCTCCCTCACGTCCGCTTTTATTTTAAGGTTTCCGGGCCCACCCGTCATTGGGCAGCCCCGGCCAAATGGGGCATTTTTCGACACTTTTCAAAAGTGTTACTTTTTTGGACAAACCGGCGCAGTTGTCCATGTTCCTCCCGCCGCTTCCTTTTTATCATGGGAGCAAAGAGCCGGCACATGAGGAGTGATGGAATGGAACAGGACACCTTACGACGTCTCCTGCTGGAGAGCGTGGTGGATCGGGGCATACGAAGCATACGCAGCGATCCGGAGCGGGGACTGCGCAAGCTGGTGGATCTGGGACGGGATCTGGCCGCCGGGCCGGGCCAGAAGCAGTTTTTGAGCCAGGTGCAGAAGGTCCTGGCCCAGAAGGACTGTCCCTATTACCGTCTGGCCCAGGAGCTGGTAGAGACGGTGGACAACACCCGGCTCAAGACCTGCGGCATCAATCTGGGCTGGAACTGCCTGACGGTGGGCGCCCGGCAGATCCGCAGCCGGGAGCAGCAGCTGGGGCGGCACATCCCCTGGTCCCTCACCCTCCGCCTCACCGGCAGCCCCGACGGCGGGCAGGTGGCCGCCCGCGCCCTGGAGGAGGGGCGGGCGCTGGGTATCCGCACCTATTTCCTCTTCCCGCAGGACGACCCGTCCGCGGTGGAGCAGTCGGTGGACCTGGCACGCTCCGCCTCTGACTGCGCCATGTTCCTCTTCCTCCCCCCGGCCGCCCCGGTGGAAGAGCTGGCCCGGCAGGGCCCCAAGCACCTCATTCTGGGGCTGAACACCGCCGCCTCCGGCTGGGAGGACGCCGCCGGACAGCTGCGGCAGGCCGGGTATCTCTACCTCTATTACCGGGTATATGCCACCCGGGAGGACGGGGAGGACATCCGTACCGGCCGCTGGGTCCACCGGATCACGGGCCGCGGGGGCTTCGCCGCCGTCGCTATCGCCGGTCCGGGCTGCCCCCCGGGCGTGGAAAAACAGGTCTGCCACTATGTACAACACGCCCGTCTGAGGCCCCGCTATCCCATCCTGATGGCGGACTACTACCGGGACAATCTGTACGCCGATTCCTGCGTCTCCCCCGGTCCCTGTGTTCTCAGCCTGGGGCCGGAGAGCGGGGACATGCCTCTGCTCCAACAGCTGCCGCCGATATAACAGGATATGAAAAAAACACCGGCATATGCCGGTGTTTTTTTATCCTTCTGTGTCTTTTGGCTCGGTAAAATGTTCTCTGATGTGGTGTACCAGCAGCTCGGACGTCTCCTTCATCAGGTCCACGAACTCCTCGGGGGTCAGCCGGGTCCCCTCGGTGAGCCATCGGATGATGGCCAGCAGCACCGCGTCACTGACAAAATGGGAGTAAAAGGACGCCACTTTCTCCGGTACATTGGGGTCCTGGTCACTGCAGAGGAAGGGCTCAATGGACTGGTAGAAGAACTCCCGGAAATAGTCCCGGAAGGAGTTCTGTCCCCGGACCTCCAGCGCCCGGACATAAAAGGTGCGCTCCCGGTAAAAGTAGTCGCACAGTGTCTGCAAAAAGGCCCACTTATCGGTAAGCTCCACGTCCTTGAGCAGGGCGATGAACTCGGAATAGAAGATCCACTCCACCAGGTCGTATTTGTCTTTAAAGTGGTAGTAAAAGCTCTTGCGATTCATATCGCACCGGGCGCAGATCTCCCCCACACTGATCTTTTCCAGCGGCTGGCTGGCCATGAGCTCCTTGAGCGCCTGGGCCAGCGCCCGCTTGGTGATATTGGAATCGGCCAATTCCGTTCCCCCCTCAGTCTCCCTGCAAAAACGCGTCGGCCGCCTGCTCCGCCTGGGCCAGCGCATCGCCGGCGGTGTCCAGCCAGAGTACGTCACGGTCCTTCTTGAACCACACCATCTGCCGCTTGGCAAAGCGTTTGATGGCCCGGCCCAGCTCGTCGATGAGGGCCTCCCGGTCGGGGAGCTTCCCGGTCAGATACCAGAGGATGTAGCGGTATTCCAGTCCCAGCCCCTCCAGAAAGGCATCGGTGGCTCCCGCCTCCCGCAGCCGCTGTACCTCCTTCACCATGCCGTCGTCCAGACGCCGGAGGAGCCGCTCGTCGATGCGGCGGCACAGCTCCTCCCGGGGGTAGGTCATGCCCAGCTGGAGGACCTGGTAGCGGGGCTCCCGGGGCGCCTCGGCGAGGTCCTCCCCGGCCAGCACCTTCTCCAGCGTGCGCACCAGGCGGTGGCGGTTGTGCTCCTCCCCGCCGGTGAGGGTCCGGCCCGTTTTCTCCCGGAACATGGCATAGAGCTCTTCGGCGCTCTTCCCCTCCAGCTCAGCGCGAAGGGCGGGGTCGGGCACACTGTCCCGAAACACATACCCCTCCGCTACGGAGCGGACGTACAGCCCCGTGCCGCCCACCAGCAGGGGCACCTTGCCCCGGGCCAGGATGTCGTCGATGGCGGCGTATGCGTCCCGCTGAAACTGGGCCACCGAGTAGCTCTCGTTGGGGTCCACCACGTCCAACAGGTGGTGGGGCACCCCCTTCATCTCCTCCTCGGTGATCTTGCCGGTGCCCAGGTCCAGGCCCCGGTACACCTGCCGGGAGTCGGCGGAGACGATCTCGCCCCCCACATGCCGGGCCAGATCCACCCCCAGCCCGCTCTTGCCGCAGGCAGTGGTACCCAGGATCACGATCAGTTTTGGCAGCGCCATCTTCCCCAACTCCTTTTTGCTCCGCCCGGTCCCGGGCTCCATTAGGGCCTATTTTACCACAGGGGGGGCGCCGGAAGCAACCTTCCCCGCCACGTCGGGGTTGACGGGGCACGCCCCGGCTCCTATAATGGACATAATCCCTTTAAATTTGGCAAAAGTCTGATAAAAGACTCTTTTTCAGGCAATTGTTTCCCTTCCCAGCACCGCGCGGGCCATCCCCGCAGACCACCAAAACAGGAGTGAGTGCTTTGAAAAAAGAATTGGATGAGATCCGCTCCATGCTCCGCAGCCTGGAGGCGCTCCGCGCCGACGGCAGCGCCCTGAGCGACCGTCTGAGCGACCTGGAGAGCGCCTTCCGCCGGGAGGACTGGCTGGACCAGCCCGACGTGGAGGATCTGGCCAGCCAGCTCCAGCGCTTCACCGCCTCCCAGCGTGCCTTCCTGTCCTGGACTGAACACGCCCTGGGCAGCTCCTCCGCCAACATGGCGGAGCTGAACGGCGTTCTGAGCGGGCGCGAGGGTGAGCTGGCCGCCCGGGACCGGCTGCTCCGGCCCTGCCTGGCGTTTCTGGAGCTGAAAACCGACGACCCCAACGTGAAAACCACCCTCACCGCCCGGCAGGACGCCCTGCGGCAGGCGATGGAGGCGGACAGCGCCGATCTGGAGCTCTGGTCCCGGGGCTGCGGCGAGCTGCTGGAGCAGCTCACCGTCCGGGATTACAGCCGCATCGGCGTGATCATGGATCTGTACGGCACCCTCTTCGACTTCCCTCTGGTGGCCGGCGTGTACAGCGGGGTCATTACCGCTCCGGCGGAGGAAGAGCCGTCCGCCGCCGAGCCTGCGGAGGAAACTCCGGCCCAGGCGTCTGCCCCCGGCGCGGAGGGTGAGTCCGTTGAGGAAGCTCCGGCGGAGGAGACGCCCGCTCCCGTGGAGAATATTGTGGAGGAGCCCGCCGCCGCGGAGGAGGAAGAGCCCGCCGATGAGGCAACGGAAGAGGTCCCGGTGGAGGAGAGCGCCGCCCCCGTGGATGACGCCCCCGCGCCGGAGGCCGAGGTGTCCGCGCCGGAGGGGGCCCCCTGGCCCGGCACTCCGGGCGAAGATGAGGGCAATTCCCTCACCTTTGCCGGCCCCCGCCGCTTCGAGGCCCCCAGCGGAAAGAAGTTCCAGGACATGCTCCGCCGCCCCGACTTCCGGGAGCTCTACCACAAGCTGCGCACCTTCCTCATCTTTACGGAGGCGGAGCAGCAGACGCACCCCGACTTTCCCGACAACACCCTGCGCCACGCCGTGCGGGAGGGCTATGTGACCCAGGCCACTACCGCCAGCGGCCGCATCTTCTACTTTACCTCCCCCAAGCTGCTCTCCGCCGTGCGCAAGTCCAGCATCCAGCGCTATCTGGAGGCCCAGTGCATCCAGCCCATCCGCGCTGTGGTGGAGGAACGCGCCCTCACTCCCACGCTGCTCCGGCAGCCGGAGGCGGTATTCCTGGCCCTGAAGTGCCTCTACGACGACCAGCGCCTGTTCAGCTGGCAGCTGCAGCGCCAGTGCAAGTGGGAGGACTGCCTCTGCTATGAGGTCCTCGCCACCTTCCAATATAAGGACCACTCCCCCTATCCCCGCCGTCTGGTGGCCCTCACCGACCCCGGCGCGGACCGCCGGGACGCCTTCCTGGACCGGCTGGCCGCCATCCTGCGGAAGGACGAGATGCCGGTGTGGGCGGTGGTGCCCACCCAGGCGGAGATCCCCCAGTGGCGGGAG
>DYBS01000027.1:0-246 GCA_019418525.1 Clostridiales bacterium | reverse complement strand
TCCTGGCTGCCTCTGGACCTGCCGGGTCAGATCTTCTCCCCCGAGGGGGACCCCAAGCCCCTGCCGGAGTTCTTCCTGGAGCTCCAGAAGGACCTGGACGGGAAGGACGCCTCCGCCGAGGAGGAGCAGCCCGCTCCCGTTGAGGACGCCCCCGTGGAGGAAGAGCAGCCCGCTCCCGCCGAGGACGCCCCCGTGGAGGAAGAGCAGCCCGCCCCTGCTGAGGATGTCCCTGTGGAGGAGCAGCAG
>DYBS01000269.1 GCA_019418525.1 Clostridiales bacterium | reverse complement strand
TTTGGAGAGAGCCCCCAAAAGAAGCCGGAGCAGGGGCCGGGGGGCTTTGCCCGGGCCCGACCGGACAGCGTGCTGGGGGACGCGGTTCTGCGCGCGAGCGGGCGGGACTGCCCCCTGTGGGTCCGAAAAGCGGGAGAGCAGACTCTGGTGCTGATGCCTTTCCGCACCGACCGGCCCTTCCCACTGGCCCCCGCCTTCTGCCTCATGGGGGTGGTAGAGCGGGAAGGAGCACGCTGGCTCGCTCTGCGGCTGGACGGGCGGGGATGGCCCATCCTGCCGCCGCCCACAGAGAAAGAACTCGTTTAGCGGGCCATCTCGGCCATCCGGCGTAGATTTTCGCCCAGATCGCCCCCCAGCGGGAGGCCCCGATCCCCCAGCTTCTTGGGAACCGAGGGGTGGTCCCGGTTCATACGGATGAGGTGGGCCTTTGGCCACAGATAGGTCATGCGCTGGAAGGGGTGGCGGATGAGGCCGGGGGAGTTGAAGCCCACCCCCAGCTCCAGAAAGACGGTGTTCTGCTCCGCGGCCCGGGCCCAGAAGGCCTCAAAGGGCACCCGGTTGGCCATGACCTTGTCGGGGATGAACACATCACGGCCCCGCATGTTGCGTACCAGCGGCGCGCCGCATCGGGGACAGCGGGGGAGGTCCTCCTCCCGGCAGGCGTAGGTGACCGGGTCCATGTGGGCCACGATGTTGCGGTAGATTTTTTCGCCGTCCCACAGCTCCCGGCAGCAGGGCACCGAGCACTGGAAGTCGGCGATGCTGTTCTGGGGGCAGAACACCCGGGCGGGGTCAAAGCCGGCCTTGTAGAACTGGTCGTCGATGTTGCTGCTGAGGACGAAGTAGTTTTTCCCCTCCACCAGGGAGAGAAGGTCCCGGTAGGCCTGGATGACGGGAAAGTCGTATCGGGCCCACAGGGCCTCGGCGGCGATCATGCCCTGTTTTTGGAGATAGGTGCGCTTCTCATCCCACAGCGCCTGCCACAGCGTGGTATAGCCCAAGGCGGCCAAGGCGGGAAAATCCCGCTTTAAAACCTCCTCCGACTGGTAGTCCAGCCCTCCGGCGGCGGACAGCCCTGCCGCGCCGCCGATGATGATGGATTCCGCGTCCCGGAGCAGCTCCACCGCCCGCCAGAGGTCGGCGGTGTTGTCCATCTCCGCCAGACGACGGGCGTCCGCCGCATAGGCCGCCATGCGCTCTGCATAGGTCATAACAAGGAAGCCTCCTTCCGGCGCCCCGCACAGGAGACGCCCCATGTTCTCCTCTTATTTTATAAAATACGGAGAAGAAAGACAAGCGGCGGAATAAAAGCGGAAAAAGTGAAAATAATACTTGCATCCTGCAAAAGTCTGCGATATAATACCAGAGCATGATTACACACATCCGCTGATTCTGTGTCCGGTGCCCGCAAGGGTGGGCAGGGAAGAGGACGCGGGTGGAGGTAACAACAAAAAGGAGGAACTAATCATGGCAGTCGTTTCTATGAAGCAGCTTCTGGAGGCCGGTGTCCACTTCGGTCACCAGACCCGTCGCTGGAACCCCAAGATGGCCACCTATATCTACACCGAGCGCAACGGTATCTACATCATCGACCTGCAGAAGACCGTGAAGAAGCTGGAGGAGGCCTACAACTTCGTCCGCTCCCTGGGCGAGAACGGCCAGACCCTGCTGTTCGTCGGTACCAAGAAGCAGGCCCAGGAGGCCATCAAGGAAGAGGCCACCCGCTGCGGCGGCTATTACGTCAATGCCCGTTGGCTGGGCGGCATGCTCACCAACTTCAAGACCATGCGCGGCCGCGTGGACCGTCTGAACCAGCTGAAGAAGATGCAGGAGGACGGCACCTTCGACATGCTGCCCAAGAAGGAAGTCATGAAGCACCTGGGCGAGATCGCCAAGCTGGAGAAGTATCTGGGCGGCGTGGTCGAGATGAAGAAGCTCCCCGGCGCGCTGTTCGTGGTTGACCCCCGCAAGGAGCGCAATGCCATCAATGAGGCCCGCAAGCTGCACATCCCCATCGTAGCCATCGTGGACACCAACTGCGATCCCGACGAGATCGACTATGTCATCCCCGGCAACGACGACGCCATCCGCGCCATCAAGCTGATCTCCGGCGTGATGGCCAACGCCATCCAGGAGGGCAAGCAGGGCCAGGACGCTCCCGCTGAGGAGACCGAGGCCGCTGCCGAGTAATCAAAAACAAAAAAGTATCGGCAAGGAGCGCCCGCCCGCGCGGGCGGACGCTCCTTTTGAATACCTGGAATACCAAAATAATGGAGGTAATGGATCATGGCAATCACCGCGAATGACGTTAAGAAGCTGCGCGAGATGACCGGCGTGGGCATGATGGACTGTAAGAAGGCTCTGACCGAGGCTGAGGGCGATATGGACAAGGCCATCGAGCTGCTGCGCGAGAAGGGCCTGGCCGCTTCCCAGAAGAAGGCTGGCCGCATCGCCGCCGAGGGCATGGCTTACGCCGCTGTCATCGACGGCGTGGGCGTGGTGGTCGAGGTCAACGCCGAGACCGACTTCGTGGCCAAGAACGAGAAGTTTGTGGACTTCGTCAAGGGCGTGGCCGCCACTGTGGCCGCCAACAAGCCCGCTGACCTGGACGCCCTGATGGCCTGCAAGTACGCCGGCACGGACCTGACCGTCACCGAGCAGCAGCAGGAGATGGTGCTGGTCATCGGCGAGAACATCAAGGTCCGCCGATTTGCCTTCTTCACCGAGGGTGTTTCCGTGCCCTACATCCACGCCGGCGGCAAGATCGGCGTGCTGGTGAACCTGGAGACCAACCTGTCCGCTGAGCAGGTGGAGACCGTGGGCAAGGACGTGGCCATGCAGATCGCCGCTCTGAACCCCC
>DYBS01000268.1 GCA_019418525.1 Clostridiales bacterium | reverse complement strand
CATCGCCAAGGGCTCCGGCATGATCCACCCCAACATGGGCACCATGCTGTGCTTCATCACCACCGACTGCGCCATCACCCACGAGATGCTTTCCGAGGCGCTTCACGAGACGGTGCCCAAGACCTTCAACCGGGTGACGGTGGACGGGGACACCTCCACCAACGACATGTGCGTAGTACTGGCCAACGGCATGGCGGAGAACCCCCAGATCGAGTGGAAGGACGACAGCTATATCGTGTTCCAGAAGGCCCTGCGCTATGTGTGCGAGTATCTGGCCCGCTGTATCGCCGGCGACGGTGAGGGCGCCAGCCGCCTCATCACCTGCACCGTCCGCTCCGCCCGCAGCGAGGAGAGCGCCGAGCGCCTGGCCAAGGCGGTGGTGGGCTCCCCCCTGGTGAAGGCCGCCATGTTCGGCACCGACGCCAACTGGGGCCGGGTGCTGTGCGCCATGGGCTATTCGAAGGCCCCCTTCCGCCCCGAGTACGTGGATATCAAGTTCGCCTCCGACGTGGGCGAGGTCCTGGTCTGCCAGCAGGGCATGGGCCTGGACTTTGACGAGGACGCCGCTAAGAGCATCCTCAGCCAGGATGAGGTTATCATCGACATCGACCTCCACGAGGGAGAGGATACGGCCACCTGCTGGGGCTGTGACCTCACCTATGATTACGTCAAGATCAACGGCGATTACCGCACCTGATCGGAAAGAAGGAAGGCAACATGTCTGATCCGGTTGTGACCCGCGCCACAGTGCTGGCCGAGGCCCTGCCCTATATTCAGAAATACTACGGCAAGACCGTGGTGGTGAAGTACGGCGGCAACGCCATGATCTCTGAGGAGCTGCGCCACGCGGTCATCTCCGACATCATCCTGCTCAACCTGGTGGGCGTTCATGTGGTGGTGGTCCACGGCGGCGGGCCGGAGATCAGCGAGATGCTGAAAAAGATCGGCAAGGAGTCCAAGTTCGTGGACGGCCTGCGCTATACTGACCAGGAGACCATGGACATCGTGCAGCAGGTCCTCTGCGGCAAGGTGAACAAGAACCTGGTGGCAACCTTGAACCGCCTGGGCGGCAAGGCCATCGGCCTGTGCGGCATGGACGCGGGGCTTTTCGAGGCCAAACAGCTCAGCGAGAAGTACGGCCTGGTGGGCGAGATCGTCCAGGTCAACCCCGCCCCGGTGCAGGACAGCCTCACTCAGGGCTACATCCCCGTGGTCTCCACCGTGGCCCAGGGCGTGGACGGGGAGAACGCCTACAACATCAACGCCGACACCGCCGCGGCCAAGCTGGCGGTGGCGCTGAAGGCGGAGAAGTTGATCCTTCTCACCGACGTGCGGGGCCTGCTGCGGGACCCCAAGGACGAAAATACCCTCATCCCGCTGGTGGAGCTCTCCCAGGTGCCTGAACTGGTGAAAGACGGGGTCATCAAGGGCGGCATGATCCCCAAGGTGGACTGCTGCGTGGAGGCGGTGCGCTCCGGCGTGAAGGACACCATCATCCTGGACGGCCGCATCCCCCACTCCATCCTCATCGAGCTCCTGTCTGACGAGGGCATCGGCACCATGCTGCGCTAGGAGGCAATTACCATGAATCACAACGAACTGGTGGCCCTGGACCACCAACACACCCTCCAGACCTACGGCCGCTTCGACGTGGACATCGACCACGGCAAGGGCGCGACCCTGTGGGACCTGGCGGGGCGGAAATACATTGACTTCACCTCGGGCATCGGCGTGTGCTCGGTGGGCTACGGGAACGAGAAGTGGGCCAAGGCCATCTACGACCAGGCCCTCAAGCTGGGACACATCTCCAACCTCTTCTACTCCCAGCCCTACGCCAAGCTGGCCGGCACCCTGTGTGAGCGCACCGGCATGGCGGCGGCCTTTTTCGGCAACTCCGGCGCCGAGGCCAACGAGGGTCTCATCAAGCTGGCCCGGAAGTACAGCTTCGACAAGTACGGCAAGGGCCGCAGCACCATCCTGACCCTGAAGAACTCCTTCCACGGCCGCACCATCACCACCCTGACCGCCACCGGCCAGGACGTGTTCCACCAGTATTTCTTCCCCTTCATGGAGGGCTTCCGCTACGCTGACGCCAACGACCTGGACAGTGTGAAGGCCGAGAGCGGCGACGACGTGTGCGCCGTTCTGGTGGAGCTGGTGCAGGGCGAGGGCGGTGTGCTCCCCCTGGACAAGACCTTCGTTCAGGACGTGGCCAAGCTGTGCGAGGAGAAGGACTGGCTCCTTCTGGTGGACGAGGTGCAGACCGGCGTAGGCCGCACCGGCACCCTGTTCGCCTTCCAGCAGTACGGCATCCAGCCCGACGCGGCCTCCTTCGCCAAGGGCATCGCCGGCGGCCTCCCCATGGGCGGCTTTTTGGTGAATGAGAAGTGCCGTACTGTCCTGGGCCCCGGCACCCACGCCTCTACCTTCGGCGGTAACCCCATCTGCTCCGCCGCGGCGCTGACTGTGCTGGATATCCTGAACGAGGATACCTTGAAAGAGGTCACCGAGAAAGGCGCCTATCTCCGCGCCGGAATCGAGAAACTCCACAAAAAGAGCATCGGCTCCACCCGGGGCCTGGGCCTGATGATCGGCATTGAGGTGAAGGAGGGCTACACCAACAAGGCCCTGGCGGCCAAGCTGATCGAAAACGGCCTTCTGGTGCTGACGGCGGGCCCGGCGCTGCGGCTGCTGCCCCCGCTGACCATCACGAAGGACGAGATGGACCAGGGCCTGGCCATTCTGGACGCGGCGCTGGACTAAGCGAATTTCCATCACATTGACTGAGGTGATTTGACATGAAAGACCTGCTCAAGCTGCTGGATCTCTCCAAGGAGGAGATCCTCCACATCCTGAACGTGGCCGACCAGATGAAGTAC
>DYBS01000267.1 GCA_019418525.1 Clostridiales bacterium | reverse complement strand
CCCCAGCCCACTCAGGTGCCCCGGGATAACTCCTCCAACTCCTCCGGTGTGGAGCCCGCGGGCTTGCCCTATATGGTGGGGAATGGGCTCACCCTTACGGAAGCGCAGGCACGGACGTGTGCCTTTGACGCTCTGGGCGGGTACGACGTCTACCCCGATGCCTCTCTGGAGGACGGGGTGCTGGCCACGGAGACGGACGGCTGTACCCTGGTCCTGGAAGACACCGGGCTCTCGGATAATGGAAAATACTACACCTTCCGACTGGACCGTACCTTCCCTAGCTCTACCCACACCGAGACGGTGAACTTCTGCGCTGTGCCCCTCAACGGCGGAGCGGCGCTGGTCTGCCGGGATGAGACACTTCTGGAGGGCCTTACTCCAGAGGATCCGGGCTGGGCGGAGGCCAAGGCTGCCTATGATCAGGCCCAGCAGGACTATTTCGACACCATCCACAACTAAATCCGCCAGGAGAAACGGACCTGTGGGTATGACCCACAGGTCCGTTTTTTGTACGCGGGGGACACACACGGTGCTATTGGACTCTTTTTCTAAAATATGAGTTGCCAGAGCGCCTTCTTTGAGCTATAATGACTAATGTCAGTCGTGCTTACCACCCGGGCGCATTGCTGGCCCGATCTCATAAACGTAAGGAGAGGAAACACATGAGCTATTCCGCGCAAAACATCCGTAACATCTGCCTGCTGGGACACGGCGGCAACGGAAAGACCTCCCTGGCAGAGAGCATGCTGTATCTGACCGGCGGTACCATCCGGCTGGGTTCTCCCGTGGATGGCAACACCGTTTGCGATTATGATCCCGAGGAGATCCGGCGCAAGATTTCCATCTCCACCGCCATCGCCCCCGTGGAGTACCGGGGCTGTAAGATCAACGTGCTGGACGCCCCCGGCTACTTCGACTTCGTGGGCGAGGTTCGTGAGGCCGTCAGCGTCTCCGGCGCGGGCGTCATCGTCTGCTCGGCCAAGGCCGGCATGAGCGTGGGCGCTGAGAAGGCCTGGGAGTACTGCGAGAGCCGCAACCTGCCCCGCATCCTCTACATCTCCAAGACCGACGAGGAGAACTCCGACTACAATGCCGCCTTCGCAACCCTGCGTGAGCGCTTCGGCAAGAACATCGCCCCTGTGGTGGCCCCCATCTGGGACGAGAACAAGAAGGTCATCGGCATCATCGATGTACTGCACAAGCGCGCCTATGAGATGCGCAACGGCAAGCGCGAGGAGATCCAGGTCCCCGAGGACAAGATCCCCGTGCTGGAAGAGCTGTACGACGCTCTGAAGGAATCCGTGGCCGAGACCAGCGAGGAGTTCATGGACAAGTACTTCTCCGGCGAGGACTTCACCTACGCCGAGATGGTCCAGGGCCTGCGCCAGGGCGTGCGGGAGCTGTCCCTGTTCCCCGTGGTCTGCGGCTCCGCCGTGGAGGGCCTGGGCACCCTGATGCTGCTGGACACCATCGTGGACCTGATCCCCAACCCGCTGGAGAGCGCCGCCCCCATCGTGGAGAACGCCGACGGTGAGCCTGAGGAGTACGTCCTCTCTGAGCGCGCCTACCCCTGTGCCTTCGTCTTTAAGACCACCTCCGACCAGTACGGTAAGTACTCCTATGTGAAGGTCCTCTCCGGTACCCTCACTCCGGACATGCCCCTGGTGAACGCCCGCACCGGCGAGACCATGAAGCTGGGCCGCCTGTACATCATGAAGGGCAAGAAGGCCGAGGAGGTCAAGGAGCTGGGCTGCGGCGACATCGGCGCTATCGCCAAGATGGACGCCCTCAAGACCGGCGACACCATCTGCGACGCCCGCAAGGTCATTAAGATGCCCCCCATCCCCTTCCCCGAGCCCTGCTACTCGGTGGCCATTGCCCCCAAGACCAAGGGCCAGGAGGACAAGGTTGCCGCCGGCCTCACCCGTCTGAACGAAGAGGATCTGACCTTCAACTGGGTCAACAACGCCGAGACCCACCAGATGGTGGTTTCCGGCACCGGCGATATGCAGATGGACGTGCTGGTGTCCAAGCTGAAGAGCCGCTTCGGCGTGGACGTCGAGCTGTCCATCCCCCGCGTGGCCTACCGTGAGAAGATCCGCAAAAAGGTGGAGGTCCAGGGCCGCCACAAGAAACAGTCCGGCGGCCACGGCCAGTTCGGCGATGTCAAGATCCGCTTTGAGCCCGGCGAGAGCGAGGAGCTGGAGTTCTGCGAGGAGGTCTTCGGCGGCGCGGTGCCCAAGAACTACTTCCCCGCCGTGGAGAAGGGCCTGCGGGAGGCCGTGCAGCACGGCGTGCTGGCCGGTTACCCCGTGGTCAACCTGAAGGCCACCCTGTTCGACGGCTCCTACCACCCGGTGGACTCCTCCGAAATGGCCTTCAAGACCGCCGCTCAGCTGGCCTACAAGGCCGGCCTGCCCGAGGCCAACCCGGTCCTGCTGGAGCCCATCGGCGAGCTGAAGGTCACCATTCCCGACAGCTACATGGGCGACATCATCGGCGACCTGAACAAGCGCCGCGGCCGTGTGATGGGTATGAACCCCGACGGCAAGGGCAACCAGATCGTGGAGGCCGAGGTGCCCATGGCCGAGATGATGACTTACGCCATCGACTTGCGCTCCATGACCCAGAGCCGGGGCTCCTTTACCTTCCACTTCGTCCGCTACGAGGAGGCGCCCCCCGCGGTCCAGCAGAAGGCTATCGAGGCCGCCAAGGCGATGGAGGAGTAAACAACTTTTCCACAAAAACAATACAGCTGGGGACAACTTTCGTTGTCCCCAGCCGTTTTTTACGTCCAGGAAGTCCAGGAGCATTTGCGCTCGCCGCGCGGGGAGCGCGCCTACTCGGCGGGAGCACCGCTTTCTTTGCAAAGAAAGCGGTGGGAAAGAA
>DYBS01000266.1 GCA_019418525.1 Clostridiales bacterium | reverse complement strand
GGGGCGGGTCTCGGCGTGGAAGGCGTAGGGGTCGGATTTGGCCAGGACGCGCCCGTCCCGGGCGGTCACGGCATATTTGTAACTGTCATAGCGCTTCAGGCCGGGAACGAATCCCTCCCATACGCCGCTGCCGATGGATTCCATGGGATGGCTGGCCGGATCCCAGTCGTTGAAGTCGCCCATCACGGCCACAGCGGTGGCGTGGGGGGCCCAGACACGGAAGACATACCCCTCGGCACCGTCTCTGGTCTCGGGATGGGAGCCGAGATATTCCTGGGCGCGCACGGCGTTCCCACTGGCGAAAGCCTCCAGAGCGCTGACCGATGTCATCGGTTTGGGTTTCATAGGCAATCTCTCCTTACTGGTAAAAACAACCAAAAATTAGGGGCCGCATCAGGTTTTTTTGTTGGTATAGGTGAATAATAGCCATCAAAAGGAGGAATGGCTAATTTGTATAAATTATACAACAGAAAGCAGGGTACGTCAAGTATGGGTCTTTCGCAGTGTACTGTGAGCGAATTTGAGAAAAAAGTGTGGAAAGAATGAGTAAAAAACCAGCGGGAGGGCCCTTCCCGGGGCCCTCCCGCCCAATCAGCCGACCATAAGGAGCTGATGCAGCAAATTGGTAAAAATTCCGATACACGAGATCCGGGCCACTCCGTCGGCGGCCACGAGGGGGAGATTTTGTCGTTCTTCGCCGTCCACCCGAACGGAGAGCCGGCCCAGGATCTGACCCGGTTCCACGGGGGCCTCCACGTCAGTGGCTAGTTCCACCTGGGTGGTCACGGAGTCCACCTGGCTGCGTTCCACCAATACCCGTCCGGGGGTAGAGAGGATGGGCTGAACCTGGCCGGTGACGCCCAGACGCACGGTGACAGGGGGCAGGGCCTGGCCGGGTCCTACGTCCACCAGGGTGTAGTTGGCAAAGCCGTAGTTGAGCAAAGTCTCGGCGGCGGCGAGCCGGGCGTCGGAGGTGGGGGCCTTCAGAATAACAGCGATGAGGGACATGCCGTCCCGCTCCGCCGTGGCGGACAGGCAGTAGCCCGCCGAGTCGGTGGAGCCGGTTTTCAGGCCGGTGGCCCCCTGGTAGCGCCGCAGAAGTTTGTTGGTATTGGCCAGCTGGAACTGTCCACCCCGCAGGGAGTCCATCCAGATGGTGGTGTACTCCTGGATGCCGGGGTGGTTGACCATGAGCTCCCGGCTCATAAGGGCGATGTCATAGGCGCTGGTCAGGTGCCCGGCGGCGGGCAGGCCGGTGCAGTTGAAGAAGGTGGTATCGTTCATGCCCAGCTCCCGGGCCCGCTGGTTCATCCGGGTGACAAAGGCCTCTTCGCTGCCGGCCAGATGCTCGGCCAGGGCCACGGCGGCATCGTTACCCGAGGCCACCGCCACCGCCTTCATCAGGTCATCCACCGTCATCTGTTCCCCTTCCTTTAAATAGACCTGGCTGCCGCCCATGGAGGCGGCGTGGGCGCTGACCGTCACCACGTCCTCCTTGGACAGCTGCCCGCTGTCCAGAGCCTCCATCACCAGCAGCATGGTCATTACCTTGGTGACGCTGGCGGGCTCCATCTTGTCGTGGGCGTTGGACTCACAGAGCACGGCGCCCGTCTCCTGCTCCATCAGGATCACCGCTCCCGCCTCCACAGCTGGCGCGGCCTCCGCCGCGTGGGCCGGGAGGGAGAGCAGCATCACGGCCGCCAGGGCCGCGCACCATCGTTTCATGGGGGTTCCTCCTCACTGTTGGAATGTCTCTGTTTCAGAGGATATGGAAGGACGGGCCATTCTATTCAACGGGGAAAAACTTGTCAGGAGGCGGGAAGACTGATACAATCAAATCTGGATTGAAACATATGGTATACTAGGGAGAGAAACAAATGGAGCTGATCACGGTGATTTTGACGGGCGGGGCCTCTCGCCGGATGGGACAGGACAAAGGAAGCTTGAGGGTGGGGGACGCCACGCTTCTGGAGCGCCAGGTGGCGCGCTGGCGGGACGTTTTTTCCGGTGTCGCGGTGTCCGTCGGGGCGCATCCCCGTCCTCTTCTGGAGGGGGTGGCGGCCCTGACCGACCGCTTTCCCGGCGCCGGCCCCATGGCGGGGCTAGAGGCGGGATTGTCCGCCTTCCCCGGCGGGGTGTTCCTCACCGCGGTGGACATGCCCTTCGGGGACCCGGACCTGGCCCGGGCGCTGGCGGCGCGGCTGGGGGAGGCCGATGTGTGCCTCATCCGCCGGGCCAATGGCCGCCTGGAGCCCCTTTTCGCCGTGTACGGACCCGGCTGCCTCCCCGCTGTGCGGGAGGGCCTGGCGGCGGGGGAGCGTTCCTTCGTCCACGGGCTTTTTCCCAAGGTGAAGGTGCGGGTGATCGAGGAAGGGGAACTGCCCGGCTTCGACCTGGAGCGCATCCTCTGCAACGTCAACCGCCCGGAGGACTGGGAGCGGGTCAAGGACCAGCTGGACCGGACGTAAGAGGGGACTGGAATTTGACGGCACTTTGGTGTATGATAAAAGGGGACGAATCGTCCTGCCTTTTTAGGATAAAACCGCCCGGACGGTCCGGGCGATTTGATTTGGAGCGTGTCTATGACCGATTTATTTGAAAAATCCATTCAGACTCTGGAGCTGCCCCGGGTGCTGGAGCGCCTGGCCGAGCAGGCCGTGACCGAAGAGGGGAAGGAGCGCTGCCTGAACCTGCGCCCCCTCACCGACGAGGACGACGTGCGCCGCCGCCTGGCCGAGACCAGCGCCGCGGTGGACCTGATGACCCTCAGCGGCAGTCCCTCCTTTTCCGGGGTAAAGCCGGTGGCGGCCTCCCTCCAGCGGGCCAACATGGGCGGCGCGCTGAACACCCGGGAGCTGCTGGACATCGCGGCGGTGCTGCGGGCGGCCCGCTCCGCCA
>DYBS01000265.1 GCA_019418525.1 Clostridiales bacterium | reverse complement strand
CTATGAGGACCCCAAGACCGTCTCCTTCCTCAACGGCATCCTGGGCACCTTTGTCCGGGAGGAGCACATCCCCGACCGGGGCGCTGAAACGGACGGCCAGGCATGAGCGGGACGTGCCTGGGGCTGGACACCAGCAACTACACCACCTCCGCCGCGGTCTTTGACGGCACAGCGGGGGTGAACCGCTCCCGGCTTCTGGACGTACCCGCCGGGACCCTGGGCCTGCGGCAGAGCGACGCCCTCTTCCAGCACGTCAAGCGCCTGCCCGGCCTCATCTCCGCCCTGCGGGAGGAGGGAGTGCTGCAAGGCATCACCGCCGTGGCGGCCTCCACCCGGCCCCGGGCAGTGGAGGGCTCTTACATGCCCTGCTTCCTGGCCGGCGAGGGCCAGGGGCGGGCCATCGCCGACGTGCTGGGGGTGCCCTTCTACGCCGTGTCCCACCAGCAGGGCCACATCGCCGCAGCGGCCTGGTCCGCCGGGGACCTGGGCCTGCTGGACAAGCCCCTGCTGGCCTGGCACCTGTCCGGCGGTACCACCGAGCTTTTGAAGGTGGAGCCGGAGGGCAAAAATGTCCGCTGTGAGAAGGTGGGCGGCACCAGCGACATCTCCGCCGGGCAGCTCATCGACCGCACCGGCGTGCTGTTGGGGCTCCAGTTCCCGGCGGGGAAGGCACTGGACGCCCTGGCGGCGGAGCAGCCCAAGGGGGAGCGTTTTTCGGTAAAGCTGAAAGACCTGACCTTCTCCCTCTCCGGCGTGGAGAACCAGGTCAAAGCCCGGGCGGAGAAGGGGATCTCTCCGGCGGACATCGCCGCCTTCGTCCTCAACACCATTTCCGACGTGGTGCGCCGCACCACTCTGGCCGCTTTGAAGGAGTGGCCCGGCCTTCCGGTGCTGTGTTCCGGCGGCGTGGCCTCCAACTCCCGCCTGCGGCAGGTGATGGAAACTTCTTGCGGAGCCCGCTTCGCCCAGCCCTGCTACTCCACCGACAACGCCATGGGGGTGGCCATCCTGGCAAAACGCTTTGCGGAGGAGGCGGCGGAATGACCGGCAACACTGTCTACACCGTCAGCCAGGTCAACCGCTATGTGAAGAGCCTGCTGGACGGGGACCAGCGCCTCTCCGGGCTCTTTGTCCGGGGGGAGATCTCCAACTACAAGCGCTACCCCTCCGGCCACCACTATTTTTCTCTGAAAGACAGCGAGGGCGCCATCCGCTGCGTCCTCTTTCGCCGGGAGGCGGGATTTCTCCGCTTCCAGCCGGAAAACGGCATGACCGTGATCGCCTTCGGGCGGCTGACTGTTTTTCCGCGGGACGGGCAGTATCAGCTCTATTGCAGCCGTCTCACCCCCGACGGGGTGGGGGACCTGCATGTGGCCTTCGAGCAGCTCAAGGCCAAGCTGTACGGGGAGGGCCTTTTCGACCCGGCCCATAAGAAGCCCATTCCGCGCTATCCCCAGAAAATCGCCCTCATCACCTCCCCGGCCGGGGCGGCGGTGCGGGATATGCTGCGCATTTTAAAGGCCCGCTGGCCCCTGGCGGAGATCGTCATTTTGCCGGTGCGGGTCCAGGGAGCGGAGGCCCCCGGGGAAATCGCCGCTGCCCTGCGCTGGGCGGGGGAGCACGCCGTGGCCGACCTCATCATCACCGGTCGGGGCGGCGGGTCCATGGAGGACCTGTGGTGCTTCAACGACGAGCAGGTGGCCCGGGCCATTTATGCCTGTCCTATCCCGGTGATCTCAGCGGTGGGGCACGAGCCCGATGTGACCATCTCAGATTTTGTGGCCGACCTGCGGGCGGCCACCCCCTCCAACGCCGCCGAGCTGGCGGTGCCCGACCAGGCCGAGCTGCGCGCCGCCCTGACCGGACTGGAGGAGCGCCTCACCGGCGCCATGTCCCGCCGTCTGGAGCGGGAGCGCACCCGGGTGGAGCGTCTGGCCGAGCGCCGGGTACTCAGCGACCCCATGGCCCCCATTCAGGACCGGCGGGTGCTGTTGGACTACCAGCGGGAGCGCCTGGCAAACGGCCTGAAGGGGACGCTGTCCGCCCAGCGGGAGCGGCTGGGGCGGCTCTCCGCCGCACTGGACGCCATGAGCCCGCTGAAGGTACTGGGCCGGGGCTACGCCATCGCCTACGACGGGGCGGGAACGGTAGTCCGCTCGGTGGAGCAGGCCGTCCCCGGTGAAAGACTGGACCTACGTCTGCGGGACGGGACCCTCTGCTGCACGGTGGAGGGCGTAAACCAGACAGAAGGAGCAAACCATGAAGAAACGGAGCTTTGAGGAGTCTGCCCAGCGCCTGGAGGAGATCGTCCGCCTCCTGGAGCGGGGAGACGCGCCTTTGGAAGAGGCCATGGCCCTCTTTGAGGAGGGGACCGGGCTCATGAAAACCTGTACCACCCTGCTGGACCAGGCGGAGCAGAAGGTCCGCAAGCTGACCGCCGCCCCTGATGGCACGCCGGTGGAGCAGGCGTTTGACGGGGAGGAAGCGGAATGAACTACAACGAACAGCTGCGCCAGGACACCCAGCGGGTGGAGGATTGGCTGCGGGGCTGCTTTGCTGACCAGGACCCCCACGCGGACCTGTACGACGCCATGCGGTACAGCCTCCTGGCGGGGGGCAAGCGGCTGCGGCCGGTACTGCTGCTGGAAACCTGCCGCATGTGCGGCGGAGACGTGGAGGGGGCGCTGCCCTTCGCCTGCGCGGTGGAGATGCTGCACACCTACTCCCTTATCCACGACGACCTGCCGGCCATGGACAACGATGACCTGCGTCGGGGCCGCCCCACCAACCACAAGGTCTACGGGGAGGCCACCGCTATTCTGGCCGGTGACGCCCTGCTGACCGCGGCCTTTGAGACCATGCTGGAGCACGGCGGGCCCTTCCCGCCGGAGCGGGTGG
>DYBS01000264.1:1173-2901 GCA_019418525.1 Clostridiales bacterium | reverse complement strand
GCACCAGGGCCAGACAGGCGGCCAGTGGGAGGGCCAATCGGAAACGGCGCAGGGGAGAAGGCCGGGTCTGACGCATCCGGGCCAGCAGTCGCTGCCGCAGGGCGGGGGAGACCGTCAGGCGGTCCATGATCTGGTCATAGGCCCTCTTCAAAGTCGTACGCCTCCTTCAACACGTCTTTCAGTCTGGCCCGGCCCCGGTGCAGGTCGGAGCGGACGGTGGCCTCCTTGCGCCCCAGCAGGCGGGCGATCTCGGCGGTGGAGTAGCCCTCGTAGTGGTAGAGGTGGAGCACCTCCCGGTACTTCACCGGCAGGGCCTTCACCGCCTCCCAGACGAAGGAGAGGTCGGGCCGCTCCTCGGCGGCCAGGGTCTCACTGAGGGCGTCGGCACTGCGCACCCGGTTGTAGGCCAGTCGGTTCTTGCTCAAGTTGGCCGCCACATGGAGGAGCCAGGCCTTTTCGTGCTCCGGGCCCTCCAGCTCCGGCGCGGTGCGGAGGTACTGGAGAAAGGTGTCCTGGAGCACCTCCTCGGCGTCGCTCTGGTTGTGGAGGTAGGAGTAGGCCAGGCGCAGCACCCGGTCGCCGTACTGGTCCAGCAGGACCTCGGCCCGGTGGTTGAGGGCAACGCGGTCGGCGCTCTCCACCCGGGAAATAGCCCGGGCAAACCAGGACAGCAGGGCCCGCCCCAGCGGTCGGGGCAGGGGAGACAGCGGCGCGGGGCGGCAGAGGATGGTGCTCACGAAAGGTCCCTCCCAGAGCGTTCAGGATACCGGAGGCAGTCCGGCGCAGGTAAGGCCAGTATAGCCCGCGAGGAGCTTGCTGGCAAGGGGCGGTCAGTTGGCCCCGGTGGTGACGGCGATGTGGGAGCCGTCCAGGGTCACCGAGCCGTCCCCGGTGCCCAGCAGGGCCTCAAAGAGGGCCAAGGGCACATAGGTGGTGCCGTCCACGGCGTAGGAGGGGCAGCCCAGGGAGAAGGGGGCGCTCATGCCCACCAGGTCCGGGTTGCTGGTGGTGAGGACGTAGCGGTCCACCCCCAGCACTACGTCGGTGTACATGGCCCCGGTGTCCACCCGGATGACGCCGTCCTCCCACTGGACGGTGTAGCCCAGCTCTTCGGCCATGGCGCGCAGGGGCACCATGACGCAGCCCTCCACAGTGGTGGACTGACCGTCCACCTCCACGGGGAGGCGTCCGGCGGTGTTCGCGGCGGCGGAGGCGGAGAGGAGCAGGACCCCGGTGAGGGTGAGGGACAGGGCAAGAGCAGCGATTTTTTTCATAGTAATCTTCCTTTCTGTGTGGTGGTTGGTTCGCTGACACCCTGTATACAGCCGGGAAGGGGGAAATGTTGCACTCCTGCAAAAAAATTTTGGGCGGGCCCGGAACACCGGACCCGCCCAAAGCGGTTTCAGTCTCAGTCGGAGAGTCGCAGAGCCCCGGCGGCGCACACCCGCACGCAGGCGGGCTCCAGCCCCCGGGCCACCCGGTCGGCGCAGCCGTCGCATTTGACCAGCTTGCCCTCCCCGTCAAAGCGGGGTACGTCGTGGGGGCAGGCCTGGGCGCAGCGGCGGCAGCCCACGCAGTTCTCCCGCACCGGCCGGACGAAGCCCAGTTCGTCCCGCACCAGGGCCCCGGCGGGGCAGGCGGAGAGACAGGGAGCATCGGCGCAGTGGAGGCAGCTGCGGGTGGCATAACAGACCATCCCCGTGCGGGGCGAGGTGCGCTTTTTGTGGA
>DYBS01000264.1:0-1163 GCA_019418525.1 Clostridiales bacterium | reverse complement strand
TGCTCCTCCAGGCAGGCCACCACGCAGGCCAGACACCCGGTGCAGCGCTCCGTATCGCAGATCACATGGCTCATTGGGCGTCGCCTCCTTTCTTCTCCAGCTTGCAGCAGTAGGATTTATAGCCCGGGAACCCGGAGATGGGGTCCAGATAGGTCTCGTCCACCAGTAGGTTTACGTCCAGATCCCCCGCGCCGTGGTAGACGTTCACCACCCCCGGCAGACAGGAGGAGTCCAGATTCACCGGCAGCTCCAGGGAGCCCACCGGGGTGGACAGCACGGCCAGATCCCCGTCCTTCAGGCCCAGGCGGGCGGCGTCCTCCGGGTGAACATCCACCCCCGGGGCCTGCTCCAGCGCCCGGAGCCAGGGCAGGCGGTAGGTGCGGGAGTGGAAGAGCTGGGGCTTGCGGCAGCCGGTGGAGAGGAGGAGGGGATACTCCTCCAGGGGGAGTTTTTCCCGAAAATCGTGGTAGACCGGCAGGCCCTCGTGGCCGGGGGCGCGGCAGCTCTCCAGCACGCCGGAGACGAACTCGATCTTGCCGGAGGGAGTGTGGACGTTCAGAATGTCCTCGGTGGTGCGCGCAGGGGGCGTATTCAGCGGCGGCAGTCCCTCCGGGTGGGCCCGCAGCTCCTCCAGGGTGCGCCCGGCGGGCTCCAGCAGGGCGCGCAGGTAGTCCTCGTAGCTGTGGACCCCCTCTCCCGGCCCCAGGGAGAAGCCCAGACGCTCGGCCAGTCCGATCAGGATCTCCAGGTCGGTGCGGGCCTCGCCCAGGGGGGCAATGGGAGCCTCCACATCCCGGAGCACTCCGGGGCCCTGGACCAGGATCTGCTCCCGCTCCAGGGAGGAGCACACCGGCAGCAGCAGGTCGGCGTACTCTGAGGTGGGGGTGCGGTAAAGATCCGCGTTGGCGAAGAAGTCCAGATGCTCAACAGCCTTCTCGATGCGGTCGGGCCGGGGCCACATGTGGTGGTTCATGCCGAAGGAGAGCAGGGTGTGGATGGGGTAGTCCCCCTTGCCCTCCAGGTAGTCGGCGATGCGGATGACCTGGATCTCCTGGGGGGTGAGCTTGGCCCAGGCGGGGAACTGGGTGTGGCTCAGGTCCTCATCCGCTAGAGGCCGGACGAGGCGGGTGCCCATAAAGTCCCACTTCAGCATGGGGCGGCCG
>DYBS01000263.1 GCA_019418525.1 Clostridiales bacterium | reverse complement strand
GTGGATGATCATTGACGTGCTGCCGGTCATCCCCCCCGAGATCCGCCCCATGGTCCAGCTGGACGGCGGCCGCTTCGCCACCAGCGACCTGAACGATCTCTACCGCCGCGTCATCAACCGCAATAACCGCCTCAAGCGCCTCATCCAGCTCAACGCCCCCGACATCATCGTGCGCAACGAGAAGCGCATGCTCCAGGAGGCGGTGGACGCCCTCATCGACAACGGCCGCCGCGGCCGCGCCGTCACCGGCGCCAACAACCGCGCGCTGAAGTCCCTGTCCGACATGCTCAAGGGCAAGCAGGGCCGCTTCCGTCAGAACCTGCTGGGTAAGCGTGTCGACTACTCCGGCCGTTCCGTTATCGTCGTCGGCCCTGAGCTGAAGATCTACCAGTGCGGCCTGCCCAAGGAGATGGCCATTGAGCTCTTCCGCCCCTTCGTCATGAAGAAGCTGGTGGAGGACGGCGTGGCCAACAACATCAAGTCCGCCAAGAAGATGGTGGACAAGGGCAAGGCCGAGGTGTGGGACGCTCTGGAGTTTGTCATCAAGGAGCACCCCGTCATGCTCAACCGCGCGCCTACCCTGCACCGTCTGGGCATCCAGGCCTTTGAGCCGGTGCTGGTGGAGGGCCGCGCCATCAAGCTGCACCCCCTGGTGTGTACCGCCTTCAACGCCGACTTCGACGGCGACCAGATGGCTGTCCACGTGCCCCTGTCCGCCGAGGCCCAGACCGAGGCCCGGGTGCTCATGCTCTCGGCCAACAACCTGCTGCGGCCCCAGGACGGCGGCCCCGTCACCGTGCCCACCCAGGACATGGTGCTCGGCTCCTACTACCTGACCTATGAGAAGTATCCCGAGCACACCGCCGAGGAGACCTACGACGACGTGGCGGCGGTGAAGGCCGCCCTGGCCGCGGGCGCCATCACCCCCGACTCCTATGTCTGGGTGAAGAACCCCGGCTCCCTGGATGATATTCCCACCTATGCCGGCATCTGCGCCGAGACCGAGGACGGCGCGCTGCCCCGCGAGGTGCTCCACGTCTTCTCCAACGACATCGAGGCCCGCCTGGCCTACGACGAGGGCGAGCTGGAGCTCCACGTGCCCATCCTGGTCCGCCGGGAGGCGGAGGTGGACGGCGTTGTCCGCCACAAGCTGGTGCGCACCACCGTGGGCCGCCTGCTCTTCAACGAGGGCATCCCCCAGGATCTGGGCTTCGTGGACCGCAGCGACCCCGAGCAGATGTTCGACCCCGAGGTCAACTTCATCGTGGGCAAGAAGCAGCTTGGCAAGATCATCGACAAGTGCATCGTCAAGCACGGCTTCACCGTGTCTGCCCATGTGCTGGACACCATCAAGAACCGGGGCTACAAGTTCTCCACCCGCGGCTCCCTCACCGTCTCCATCTACGACATGACCATCCCCGAGAAGAAGTATGGCCTGATCGCCGATACCGAGAAGGAGATCGTCAAGATCGAGCGGCAGTACAAGCGCGGCTTCCTCACCAATGAGGAGCGTTACCGCCTGGTGGTCGAGGCCTGGGAAAAGACCACCAAGGACGTGACCGACGCCCTGATGGCCGGCCTGGACCGCTACAACCCCATCTGGATGATGGCGGACTCCGGCGCCCGTGGTTCCTCCGCCCAGATCCGCCAGTTGGCCGGCATGCGCGGCCTGATGGCCGACACCTCCGGCCGCACCATCGAGATCCCCATCAAGTCCAACTTCCGTGAGGGCCTGTCCGTGCTGGAGTACTTCATCTCCTCCAGAGGCGCCCGAAAGGGTATGGCCGACACGGCTCTGCGTACCGCCGACTCGGGTTACCTGACCCGCCGTCTGGTGGACGTGTCCCAGGAGGTCATCATCCGCGAGCACGACTGCGGCACCGACGACGGCATCACCGTCAGCGAGATCGTGGAGAACGGCCAGGTCATTGAGACCTTCGGCGAGCGGCTCAAGGGCCGTTATCCGGTGGAGGATATCTGCGATCCCCATACCGGCGAGGTGCTCATCGACCACCACACCATGATGACCGCCGACCACGCCAAGCTGCTGGAGGACCACGGCATCCACTCCGTGAAGATCCGCAGCGTGCTCACCTGCCGCGCCCGCAGTGGCGTTTGTTCCAAGTGCTATGGCATCAACCTGGCCATTGGCGAGCCCGTGGGCGAGGGCGAGGCCGTGGGCATCATCGCCGCCCAGTCCATCGGCGAGCCGGGCACCCAGCTCACCATGCGTACCTTCCACACCGGCGGCGTCGCCGGCGGCGACATCACCCAGGGTCTTCCCCGTGTTGAGGAGCTGTTCGAGTCCCGCCGTCCCAAGAAGATGGCCCAGCTGGCCGAGATCGGCGGCCGGGTGTCCATCGAGGAGACCAAGCGCAACGCACTGTGCAACCTCACCATCACCGCCGACGACGGCGAGACCGTCACCTACTCTCTGCCGTACAGCGCGGGCATCCGCGTCAAGCACGGCGAGGTGGTGGAGAAGGGCTTCGCCCTCACCGAGGGTGCCCTCTATCCCCAGGACGTCATCCGCATCCGGGGCGTCCACGCCGTGTACGACTACCTGATCCGCGAGGTGCAGAAGCCCTACCGTCAGCAGGGCGTTGATATCAACGACAAGCACATCGAGGTCATCTGCCGCCAGATGATGCGCAAGGTCCGCGTGGAGGACGCCGGCGACTCCGACCTCCTGAGCGGCTCCACCATCGAGCTCATCGAGTTCGAGGACGCCAAGGAGGCCGTGCAGAAGCGCATCGACGCCGGTGAGACCAACGACGGCATGGAGCTGCGTCTCCCCACCGCCACCCGCCTGCTGATGGGTATCACCAAGGCCAGCTTGGCCACCGAGTCCTTCCTGTCCGCCGCCTCCTTCCAGGAGACCACCAAGGTCCTGACCGAGGCCGCCATCAAGGGCAAGGT
>DYBS01000262.1 GCA_019418525.1 Clostridiales bacterium | reverse complement strand
CGCCCTGGGCCGCCCCCTCACCGACGTGGAGAAGCACATCTACTTCGCCCCTGAGGAGGACCTCTCCCCCATCGCCTGCGCCTACATCCGCGCCCGGGGCGCCGACCGGCTGTGCTCCTTCGGCGACTGGGCCGCCCTCTCCGATGTGTGCGACGCCGACACCGCCAATTTCCTGGCCCACGAGGTCTCCGACGGCATCATCGCCCCCGGCTACACCGACGAGGCCCTGGAGATCCTCAAGACCAAGCGCAAGGGCGGCTACAACGTGGTGGAGATCGACCCCAACTATGAGCCCAACCCCGTGGAGCGCCGCAACATCTACGGCATCACCTTCGAGCAGGGCTACAACTCCCTGGACATCAACGAGGACATGCTCCAGAACATCGTCACCGCCAACAAGGACCTGCCCCAGCAGGCCAAGCACGACATGCTCCTGGCCCTCATCACCCTCAAGTACACCCAGTCCAACTCCGTGTGCTACGTGAAGGACGGCATGACCATCGGCGTGGGCGCCGGCCAGCAGAGCCGCATCCACTGCACCCGCCTGGCCGGCAACAAGGCCGACATCTGGTGGCTGCGCCAGCACCCGAAGGTCCTGGCTCTGCCCTTCGTGGAGGGCATCCGCCGCCCCGACCGGGACAACGCCATCGACATCTACATCTCCGATGAGCACGACGACATCCTGGCTGACGGCGTGTGGCAGAACACCTTCACTGAGAAGCCCGAGGTCCTCACCGCTGAGGAGAAGGCCGAGTGGATCGCCAAGCTGAGCGGCGTCACGGTGGGCTCCGACGCCTTCTTCCCCTTCGGCGACAACGTGGAGCGGGCCCGCAAGAGCGGCGTGCAGTACATCGCCCAGCCCGGCGGCTCCATCCGGGACCAGCAGGTCATCGACACCGCCGACAAGTACGGCATGGTCATGGCCTTCACCGGCATCCGGCTGTTCCACCACTAAGGCATGACCGAGGCAAAACCCAGGGGGCTCAGCGCGTCGGCCCTGAAATATCTGGCCGCCGTATTCATGGTCATCGACCACGTGGGGATGCTCTTCACCCCCCTGGCCCCCTTCTTCCCCACCGATGACCTGCGCTATTACCTCTTTCGCTATCTGGGGCGGCTGGCCTTCCCCATCTTCGCCTTTTTCGTGGCGGAGGGCTGCCGCCGCACCCATAATTACCGGGCCTACCTCACCCGGCTGGGTGTGTTCGCCCTGGTGACCCAGGTGCCCCTGGTCATCGTGCAACCCCACGGCGGGCGGAGCATCGTGGTGACCTTCTTCCTGGCCGCGCTGGGTATCGGCTGCTGGGAGGAGGGAATCCGCCGGGGCCGGAGAGCCCTGGGCGCGGTTCTGATGTGCGTCTGCGTCCTGTCCGCCCAGATCTTGCAGGGGGACTACGGCTGGCTGGGGGCCGCCACGGTGGTGGCGGTGTACCTGGCCGGCGAGGACCGGCGGCGGCAGCTCATCGCCCTGGGGGCCTCCCTGGTGTGCTACTATTTGCTGGGCACTGTGTGGGCCTACTGGGACCCCGCCGTGGCCCTGCTGCCCAGCCAGGGCTGGGCGGCCTTCCTGCTGGAGCTCAACCGCCGCATCCCCTACTTCCGGCGGTTCTACCTCCCCTATTCCCTGCTGATGACCGCCTTCGCCTGCCTGACCCTCATCCCCCTGTCCCTCTACAACGGGCAGCGGGGCAAGGGCGGACGGTGGTTCTTCTACTGGTTCTATCCGGGACATCTGGTGGTGCTGTGGCTCATCCAGGTCCTCATTTCGTCAATGTAAAGGAGCGAGCGACATGAATGTTCTTGTTGTGGGCGGCGGCGGCCGCGAGCACGCCATCGTGTGGGCCCTGTCCAAAAGCCCCAAGGTCACCGGGCTCTTCTGCGCCCCCGGCAACGCCGGGATCGCCCAGCTGGCCCAGTGTGTGGACGTAAAGGCCACCGACGTTTCCGGCATGGTGACCTGGGCCAAGGAGCACCACATGGACTTCGTGGTGGTAGCCCCCGACGACCCCCTGGCGCTGGGCATGGTGGACGCCCTGGAGGAGGCGGGCATTCCCGCCTTCGGGCCCCGGAAAAACGCCGCCGTCATCGAGGCCAGCAAGGCCTTCTCCAAGGACCTGATGGCCAAGTACCACATCCCCACCGCCAAACACCGCACCTTTACCGAGCTGGACACGGCCCTCGCCTACATTGAAGAGCAGGGCGCCCCCATCGTGGTCAAGGCCGATGGCCTGGCCCTGGGCAAGGGCGTTGTGGTGGCCCAGACCGTGGAGGAGGCCAAGGAGGCCGCCAAGTCCATGATGGCCGACGGCAAGTTCGGCGCGGCGGGCACCTGCGTGGTCATCGAGGAGTGCATGACCGGCCCCGAGGTGACCGTGCTGGCCTTCTGCGACGGGGAGCATCTGGTCACCATGCCCGCCAGCCAGGACCACAAGCGGGCCTTCGACGGCAACCAGGGCCCCAACACCGGCGGCATGGGCGCCATCGCCCCGGTGGCGTGCTACACCCCCGAGGTGGCCAAGCGCTGCATGGAGGAGATCTTCCGGCCCACCGTGGCCGCTATGGCCGCCGAGGGCCGCCCCTTCCAGGGCGTCATCTACTTCGGCCTCATGCTCACCCCCCAGGGTCCCAAGGTGGTGGAGTACAACGCCCGCTTCGGCGACCCCGAGTGCCAGGCCGTCCTCTCCCTGCTGGACAGCGACCTGATGGACATCTTTGAGGCCTGCCGCTCCGGGAAGCTGGACCAGGTGGACGTGCGCTGGAAGGACGGCGCGGCCTGCTGTCTGGTGCTGGCCAGCGGCGGCTACCCCGCCTCCTACCCCAAGGGCCTGCCCATCACCGGCCTGGAGGAGGCCGGTCAATCCGCTGTGGTGTTCCACGCCGGCACCGCCCGGAACGAGGCGGGCGACATCGTCACCAACGGCGGG
>DYBS01000261.1 GCA_019418525.1 Clostridiales bacterium | reverse complement strand
TCCGGAGACGGCGGGGGCGGCGCAGCGGGGAGGGACACCAGGGCCTTGAAGAGGTCCCCATCGATGTCCAGGCGGAAGGTGCCGCCCTGGAGCTCGGTGAGGCTCCGGGCGATGGACAGCCCAAGGCCGGAGCCCTCGCTGCTGCGGGCGGCGTCCCCCCGGACGAAACGCTCCATCAGCTGCTCCGGGGAGAGGTTCAGAGGGGCGCGGGAGACGTTCTTTACGGTCAGGCGCACCTGCCCCTCCCAGGCGGTGAGGTCCAGGTACACCCGGGTGCCGGAGAGGGCGTACTTGCAGCAGTTGCCCAGCAGGTTGTCGATAACCCGCCACAGGTGCCGCCCGTCGGCCAGCACGGCACAGTCCCCGGCGGGAGGGTTCAGCACCGCCGTCAGCCCCGCCTGCTGGAAGCGGTCCTCGTACTCTCCGGCGGCCTGCTGGAGCAGTTGGGCGAAGTCCAGCGTCTCCAGGTGGACCGGCAGCACCCCCGAGGAGGCCTTGGAGGCCTCCACCAGGTCCTCAGTCAGCTTTTTGAGCCGCTGGGCCTTCCGGTCCAGCACTTCCAGGTATTCTGCGGCCTTGGGGTCGGCAATCTCTGTCTTTTTCAGCAGGTCCACATAGTTGAGGATGGAGGTCAGAGGAGTCTTGAGGTCGTGGGACACGTTGGTGATGAGCTCGGCCTTGAAGCGCTCGCTCTTGAGCTGCTCCTCCACCGCACGCTGGATGGAGGAGCCCAGGTCGTTGAGCTGCCGGGCGTGCTCCCGCAGATCCCGGTACAGATGCTGTTCGTCGATGTGGACTTCCTGAGCGCCCTGGACGATGGCGTCGGTGGCCGTCCGGATGGACCGCCACTGGCGTACCCAGCGGCAGATGGCCCACAGCACCGCACCCTGATAGACGGGGATCAGGATGATGGTGGGGGTGGTGAGGGCGGTGCCCAGGAGGTAGAGGAGGAAGGACCATACCGCCCGGCGGGTGATGGGCCAGTTCTGGATGGTGTTGTGGAGCCACAGGCGCAGACCGTGCCCCATACGCCACAGGAGAGTGCTGTGCCAGAGGGTGTGGCCCCGCAGGCGGGTGACGGTGGTGAGGATGCCCGCCAGCACCACGGCGGCCCCGGCCAGGGACAGCAGGCCCAGCCCCACGATGTTGCGCATGGTGTAGCCCAGGCGGTTGATGCTGAAGGTAATGGGGTCCCCGGCGGCCAGGAGCACGCAGAAGAGCACCACGTCGCCCGTGAGATAGAGGTCGTAGGGGATGCGCTCCTGCCAGCCCCGGGGCGGGACATTTTCCCGGCGGCACAGCCACACCAGGGTGGCCAGGGTGGCGGAGAGGGAGACCAGGCATACCAGCGTCAGAGGGGTCAGGATGTCCTGGATGTCGTTATAATCCTCCCAGGCGGACCGGATGCCGTCGTCTACCGTCAGGGGATCGGTGACGGCGCTCTCCAGCACCAGGTTGGCAGTGTGGACCCGGCTGTCCTGGCCGGCGTTGTAGTACCACCGCTCCTCCGGGTCCTCGGGAAGGGTGTAGCCGTAGGTCTGGGCGGTGGCCACGTCGGCGGAGCGCAGGGGAGAGCACTCCACATATACCTCCCCGGTCCAGACCTGGAGCAGGTAGTTGTCGCCCTCCCAGCTCTGGAGGTCCTGCTCCTGGAGCTCTCCGCCACGGGTGACAAGGAAGGAGCCGGTCTCCTGACCGGACAGGGTAGAGAAGTTCTCCCCCTCGTCCAGGTTGGAGTAGAGGAGGGTGCCGTCCTCGGTGCGCAGGCGGAAGCGGTAATTGGTGTGTTCGGCGGACAGGTTTTCCTCCAGCTGCTGGAGCTGGAGGCGGTGGAGGTAGTCCAGCTCCTCGCCCCAGGTCTGGGCCAGGTTCAGCTCGGCGTAGTCGTACACGGTGGCCCGGTAGGTGCTCATGGCGCTCCAGAGGCTGCCGCTCTGGTAGAAGTCTCCGGCGGACCACAGGTCGTCCCAGCGGGAGAGAAGCAGCAGGCTGGACCAAAAGGCCAGCGCGCCGCACACCACGCACAGCGCCGCCGCGCACAGCCGCTTGATCCGATGTGGTCGCATGGGTCATTCCTCCTCAGAGTTTTTCCATCTTGTAGCCCAGTCCCCACACTACCTTAATATAGCGGGGGTTGGCCGGGTCGATCTCGATCTTCTCCCGCAGGTGGCGGATGTGGACGGCCACGGTGTTCTCCGAGCCCAGCGAGGGGTCGTTCCACACCAGCTCATAGATCTGGCTGGTGGAAAAGACCCGGCCCTGGTTGCGGATGAGGAGCAGCAGGATGTTGTACTCGATGGGGGTGAGGTTCACTTTCTCCCCGTCCACGGTGACCGACTTGGCCCCGTCGTCCACGGTGACGCCGCCGTCGGAGTAGACCCCCTCCCGGTCGGCGGCCTTCTGGCCCCGGCCACCCAGGGTGGTATAGCGCCGCAGCTGGCTTTTCACTCGGGCGATGACCTCGATGGGGTTGAAGGGCTTGGTGATGTAGTCGTCCGCGCCGATGTTCAGCCCCAGGATCTTGTCGCTGTCCTCGCTCTTGGCGGTGAGGAGGATGATGGGGATGTTGGTGGTCTCCCGCAGCTTGGCGGTGGCGCGGATGCCGTCCAGGCGGGGCATCATCACGTCCATGAGGATGAGATGGATGTCCTCCCGCTCCACCATCTCCAGGGCCTCCACGCCGTCGTAGGCGGTAAAGACCTGGTAGCCCTCGCTGCTCAGGTAGATCTCCAGGGCGGAGACGATGTCCTTATCGTCGTCACAGATGAGGATGTGGTACATGATGGGTCCCCCTTTGGTCAACAGAATAGCAGGAATTTGTTCAATCGAACGAAGTATTTTTTTAAGAAGTGATTAAAATGGCCGCATGCCATCCACCAGTATAAAGCGCCCCGGCCCAAAAGGCAATGAAAATTGCCCCGCCGGGGACGGCTCCGTCCCGGCGTTCTGGCGG
>DYBS01000260.1 GCA_019418525.1 Clostridiales bacterium | reverse complement strand
CGTTGGCCCGGCGGAGCACGTCGTCCTTCAGGTCGAGCTTGTCCACCTGCTCCTGAGTCTTGCCCTCGGCGAGGAACTTCTTCTTCAGAAGCTCGGTGGTGTTGAGCCACAAGGCTCCGTCCTTCTCATAGGTCCAGCCGTGGTCGGCCAGCATGCCCACCGTCTCGGCCACATAGCCGCTGTTGTGGAGCTCGGACTCGAAGAACCACTGGTCGTACTCGATCTGATAGCGGGACAGATCCGCCTTCATCTTGGGGATGTTCACTTCCAGGCCGTAGGCGCTCATGTCCTCCAGCCACTTCTCCTCGGGGGCGTCTTTGTAGGCGTCGCCGTGGGCCTCATAGAAGCCCTGGGCCAGCTCCTTGATGTCGTCGCCGTGGTAGCCGCTCTCGGGGAACTCGAAGTTCTCCTCCCCCAGGATGATCTGCATATAGCGGGCGTGGATGGACTCGGCAAACTTGTGGATCTGATTGCCGGCGTCGTTGACGTAGAACTCCTTCCAGGTATCGAAGCCCGCACGCTTCAGAACATTGGCCAGGGAGTCGCCCAGCACGCCGCCGCGGGCGTTGCCCATGTGCATGGGGCCGGTGGGGTTGGCGGAGACAAACTCCACCATCACTTTTTTACCCTTGCCCTCGTCGCTCTTGCCGTACTCCATGCCCTCGGCCTCGATGTCGCGGAGCACCTCGCCGTACCACTTGGAGCCCATGAAGAAGTTCAGGAAGCCGGGGCCGGCGATCTCGGCCCGCTCAAAATAGCTCCCCTCCAGGTCCAGATGCTCCACGATGATCTGGGCAATCTGCCGGGGGGCCTTGTGCATGGCCTTGGCCCCCGCCATGGCAAAGGAGGAGGCGTAGTCGCCGTTCTTCACATCCTTGGGGATCTCCACGGTGGCCTTGACCTCCACGCCGGCGGGGAGAAGCCCCTCGGCGGCGGCCTTTTCGTAGGCGGACTGAGTGAGGGCGGACACCTGTTCCCGGGCCGCCTGGATCAAATTGGACATAGTTCGTTCCCTCTTATCTGTTCAGAATCTGGGAGGCGCCATCCCGCTTGGCCTCCCGCACATGGATCTCAAAGGTATTCATACCGGTGACGGCGTGATCGATCTCCACGTCGTAGGCGATGCGGATCTTGCCCCCCCGCTCGCCCATGTGGGCCTCCATCTCCCGGGTGTTCACCCCCACCGACAGCGCCCCGTAGGGGGTGTTGTACATGGACAGGTGCCGCCGGCCCTGCTCAAAGACCATCTGGGAGTTGAACTCCCCCAGGCGCAGCAGGGTGATGCGATCCTTCTCGATCTGGAAGGTGGTGAGAGTCCCCTCCAGGCCAGTGACCTCGCTTTCCTGGTAGCTGAGAGTATAGCCGGCCTCGCCGTCGGACTCCAGACGCCCCTCGGTGACCAGCTCGATGGTCTCCTCCTCCTGCTCCGGGTTGGTCTGCACCCCTTTGATGGAAATGATGACGTTGTTTTCGCTCATGCTTCCGCTACCTCTTTGCGCTGAATTACAAGTAGCAACTATTATATATGGGAGAAAGGGCGCTGTAAAGCCCTTTTTCCCCCGGCGCTCACACGGCGTGGTTGCGGATGCCCAGACGGTGGTTGAGGATCTCCTTCTCGATGTCCACCTGCTGGACCTGTCCGGCCACCTCCTCCTGGAGGAAGGCAGTGGCCAGCCGGGCGAAGTCGTCCACCGTGTCGCTGACGAAGTAGCGGGCACTCCCCTTCTCCCGCTGAGCCAGGGCGTCGTTCTCGGTGAGGCGCCGGGCCACCGCCCGGGCCCCCTCGCCTCCCGCGCTGATGAGAGCCACGTCGGGGCCCATGAAGTCCCCGATGACCTCCCCCAGCAGGGGGTAGTGGGTACAGCCCAGCACCAGGGTGTCCACCCCCGCCTCCTTCAGCGGCGTGAGGTACTCGGCCACCACCGTCTCAATGACCACGTCCCCCCGATGGATGCGCCCGTTCTCCACCAGCGGCACGAACAGGGGGCAGGCCTTGGCAAACACCCGGGCCTCCGGATTTTCCCGGGCAATGTAGCGCTCATAGGCCCCGGAGCGAATAGAGGCCTGGGTGCCGATGAGTCCGATCTTCCCGTTCCGCGTGGTGCCAGCTGCCGCCATCGCCGCCGGCTCCACCACCCCCAGGATGGGGATGGGGTTTTCGGCCGACAGCAAGTCCAGCGCCGTGGTGGACACGGTGCCGCAGGCGATCACAATGGCCTTCAGGTCAAAGGTCCGCAAAAACGCCACGTCCTGCCGGGCGTACTTGATGATAGTATCCTTGGAACGGCTGCCGTAGGGCACCCGCCCGGTGTCTCCGAAGTAGACGATGTCCTCCCCGGGCAGCAGACGCTTGAGCTCCCGCACCGCGGTAAGCCCCCCCAGCCCTGAGTCGAACACGCCGATGGGTTTCTGGTCCAAAGTTCGGTCCCTCCCGGCCGTCTCCGGCCTGTCGTTTTTCGGCGAAACTTTCGCCCCGCCCGGCCGCCCCGGTCCGGGCAGCCCTTTATCCTTACCATAATATGCGAAACCGGCGTCAAAGACAAGGATTTTTTTGATTTTCGGGAAATTTGCCCTTCTCCGGTTTGACAAGCGGGCCAAACATACTATAATATAAGGGCAAGCGCGCACCGCCGCGCCAACGTCACGACAGCGAGGAGGTTTTTGCGTATGAAGCTGGAACTGACGACCAAGCAATTCCGCCGTCTGCTGGATATGGCCTACATCGGGAACTGGATCCTCAACTCCACCCGGGGCGACGACCGTTTCAAGGATTATGACCAGGTGGAGAGCCTCCTGTTCGCCAAGGCCCGGGAAGAGGGCATGGGCATTCTGGCCGAGGACTGGCAGGGGGAAGTGGTCCCCTCCCGGGCCTTCGCCGAGGGCGGCATCCATGAGGCCATTATGGAATATGAGAACAACGTGTTCTTCGATATCCTGGCCGAGGATCTGGCCCGCC
>DYBS01000026.1:14781-17871 GCA_019418525.1 Clostridiales bacterium | reverse complement strand
CCCCGGTGGGGATGATGCCCACCACCGGGCGGGCAAACACATTCACTTCCAGCACGCCCCCGGCGATCATGGAGCCGATGGCGGCGGGGGTGATGGCGGTGTGGCCGGGGAGGATCATCTCTCCGGCGCAGATGTCCTCGCCGATCTGGCGGACGTGCTGCCAGGGGGCTACGGCGTCGTGGAGGACGGCGGTATCGCCCTCCCACACGACATCCTCGATCATCACCACGGCGTCCCGCCCGTCGGGGAGGGGGTCGCCGGTGTCCACCACCGTGTATGCTTCGGTGGATAACCGCACCGGGGTGGTGTCGCTGGCCCCGAAGGTGTCCCGGGCGGTGACGGCGATGCCGTCCATGGCACAGGCCGGGTAGTGGGGGGCGCAGATGTGGGCGTAGACCGCCTGAGCGGTGATCCGCCCCCGGGCCTGGGGGACCGGGATGGTCTCGGTCCGGGGAGCAAAGCCACGCTGGCGCAGGAAGGCGGGGTATTCCGTTAGCGCCTGCTCCAGGGGCATATTGGTGAGATAGGTAAAGGCCATGGCGATGTTCCTCCTATTCCGCGGTAAAGGTGATGACCGAGATCTCGGTCCCGGCAGAAAAACCCTCACAATCCCGGGGGATGCAGAAATAACCGTCTGCCCCGGCCAGGGTGGTGATGAGCCCCGACTTGCCCCGGATGGGGCGAGCCAGAAGCATTCCGTTTTCCTTGCTCAGAAAGACCCCGTTGTACTGGGCCCGGCCGTGGTTGGCCCCCACGGTCTCGGTGAGGACGGCCTTCAGGGCCCGGCGGCGGAGGGTCCTCCCCTCAAGCCGGGCCAGCAGGGGACAGACGAAGAGATGGGTGGAGAAGAGGGCGGCCACCGGGTGGCCGGGGAGGCCCATCAGGGGCTTTTCCCCAGACTTAGCCAGCAGGGTGGGTTTGCCCGGCTTCATGGCGATGCCGTGGAACAGGAGCTCCCCGAAGGAGGAGAGCACCGTCACGGCGGCGTCCTTGGCCCCCACCGAGCTGCCGCCCGAGAGGACCACCAGGTCGTTTTCCACCAGAGCTTTGGCCACGCCGGCGCGAAGGGTGGGCTCGTCGTCGGGGAAGATGCCGTACTGGGTCACCCGGGCCCCCGCCTGGGTGAGCACCGCCCCCACCAGGGGGGCGTTTACATCCCGGACCTGGCCGGGGCCGGGGACCTGCTCCGGCGGCACGATCTCGTCTCCGGTGGAGAGGACCCCCACCCGCACCTGAGGCCGCACCGGGACCTCCGTCACCCCCAGGGCGGCCAGAGCCCCGATGTCCTGGGGCTGGAGCCGCCGGGCGGCGGGGAGGACCAGGTCCCCCGGCTTCACATCGTCCCCTTGGAAGATGAGGTTGTTGCCCGGGGCCACGCTCTTGAGGATGCCGACGGTACCGTCACCGTAGTCCTCGCTGTACTCCACCATCTGCACACCATCCGCCCCCGGGGGGAGCGCCCCGCCGGTGGGGATGGCCATGCACTCTCCCGGCCCTACGCTCCCCGGGGGTGCCTCCCCCATGAGCACCTCGCCCACCCGGGTGAGGAGGGCGGGGAGGGCGTCGGAGCAGCCGAAGGTGTCAGCGGAGCGGAGGGCGTAGCCGTCCACCGTGGAGCGGTCGAAGCCGGGGACGAACTCGGACGCCCGGATGTCGTCGGCCAGCACCCGGCCCAGGGCGGCGTCCAGCGGGACGGTCTCGGCCGGGCGGTTTAACGGCGTGAAGGCGGTCTGGATCAGGTCCAGCACCTCGTCGGGGGTCTTGACGGTGAGCATGTTCCTCATCTCCTGTGGGGAGGGGCTTGTGGGACGGAAGCCCCTCCGCTAAAATGGTGATAACCAAACCGATGGGAGGGATGCGCCATGGAGGCGCGGTATCAGCGCAATCTGGGGGCACTCAGTGAGACCGAGTGCCGCCTGTTGGGGGAAAAGCGGGTCTTTCTGGCCGGATGCGGCGGCCTGGGGGGCTTTCTGCTGGAGCACCTGGTCCGCCTGGGCGTGGGGCACATCACGGCGGTGGACGGGGACGTGTTCGAGGTGAGCAATCTGAACCGCCAGCTTTTAAGCACGGCGGAGAATCTGGGTTCCTCCAAGGCGGAGGCCGCCGCCGCCCGGGCCCGGGCGGTGAATCCCGGCGTGGAGGTGCACCCGGTGAACGCCTTCCTCATAGCGGAAAATGCCCACGAACTGCTGGCCGGTCACGACCTGGCTCTGGACGCCCTGGACAGCGGCGAGAGCCGCCGGGTGCTGGAGCGGGCCTGCGGGGAGCTGGATATCCCCCTGGTCCACGGGGCCATCCAGGGCTGGTATCTCCAGGTGGCGGTGGCCCCGCCGGGGGAGGGGCTGCTGGCAGGGCTCTATCCCCCCGGACGGGAGGCCGTCCGGGACAAGAGCACCCTCTCCTTCGTCCCCGCCCTGTGCGCCGCCATCCAGGCCGCCGAGGCGGTGAAGCTCCTGTGCGGCCGGGAGAGCACGCTGTGGGGCAAGCTCCTCACCGGCGACGCCCTGGAGCAGGAGTATCAGGTGCTCCCGCTCACCGGTTTCTCCGGGTCGGGGAGCGCGAAGTAGTCCAGCACGAAGGAACGGAAGGTCCGCCCCAGGGCGGTGAGGTGCTTGGTGCGCTTGAAGCAGACCATCATCCTTCGGCTGAATTTGGCGTTGGAGATCCGCACCAGCCGGATGTGCCGGTCGGCTCGGTAGCGCCCGGCGCACCCCTCGGGCACGAAGCCCAGAGCCAGCCCGGCGGCGATGAGCTGCCGGTGCTGCTCCCGGTCGTCGGTGAGGCAGCGCACCCGCAGGCGGAGGTTGAGCCCTGTGCAGAGGTAGTAGGGCTCCTCAATGTAGGTCTTGTCCCGGTTGAGAAAGACGAAGGACTCCCCGCTTAGCTCCTGGGGCAGCACTGCCGGGCGGTCGGCCAGGGGGTGGGCGGCATTCACCGCCAGAAAATAGGGCTCATCCCGGAGAAACACCCCCCGGAACTTGCGGTAGCGGTTCTCGTCGGGGTAGAGGAGCATGTCATAGCGGTTGATGTCGGGCAGCTCCTCCCCCTCGATGCCGCAGCGCAGGTCGTAGTTCACCTGGGGGCAGGTCC
>DYBS01000026.1:370-14771 GCA_019418525.1 Clostridiales bacterium | reverse complement strand
GGACACCAGACAGTCGGAGAGCAGGTGGTCCGACTCGAAGAGGCCTACGGTCAGCCGGGCGGCGTCTCCAGCGGAGAGCTCGCTCAGGTCCAGCAGGGTGTCGTCCAAGGTGCGCAGCATGGCCCGGGCGCTGGTGAGGAAGCGCTCCCCCGCCTCATTGAGGACCACCCGCTTTCCCCGCCGCTCGAAGAGGGGGGTGCCCAGCTCCTCCTCCAGCTTGGAGATGCTCTTGGATAGGGAGGGCTGGCTCAGATGGAGGGAATCGGCCGCCTTGGAGAGGTTCTGCAGCTGGGCGGCGGTGACGAAATAGCGGATCTGGGGGATGTTCATGGCGGCCTCCTGCTTATAACCTATGGCTATATCGACTGTCCGCCGGAGAGCTCCGCCCCAGCGGGAAAACAGGGGAGGGGGCCCGGCGCCTCCGGGGATTCCTTGGGCTTTTTCGCCAAATATACGCCCCCTGTTTTTTCCATTATAAGGCCTTTTATATAGAAAAGCAATATGGAAACCGGCGGGTCTCCTTTACAGTACCGGGCGTTTTTATTAAACTGAAAATAGCCAGTATAACAAAAAGGAGGTGGCACTCGAGTCCCGCGGCGCGGGATTTGAGGCAAGCTATGAGGCAATTGGTCGTCAAGCCGGAGAAGTGCATCGGCTGCCGCACCTGCGAGCTGGTGTGCTCGTTCGGGCACTATGAGCAGTTCAACCCCCGCCTGGCCAACATCACCGTGCTGGAGTACGAGGCGGCCACCCTGGCCGTGCCGGTGGTCTGCCAGCAGTGTGAGGACGCCAGCTGTATGAAGGTCTGCCCCGTGAAGGCCATTCACCGGGACGAGAACGGGGCCTGCGTCATCAACTACGACAAGTGCATCGGCTGTAAGATGTGCCGCAGCGCCTGCCCCCTGGGCAACATGTCCTACTCCACCATTGTGAAGAAGGTATTCAAGTGCGACCTGTGCGGCGGAGACCCCAAGTGTGTGAAATACTGCCCCGGCGGGGCCCTGGCCTTTGAGGACCCGGACGCCCGGGACGTGCGGAAGAAACTGACCGCCGACAAGATCGTGGCGGCCATGGGAACGGAGGGTTGAGCCATGGGAAACGGATATGTTGGGACCATCCTGCGGGTGAACCTGAAAAAGGGCTCCATCGTGAAGGAGCCCCTGAACCGCAAGAACGCCGACGAGTACGTGGGCGCCCGGGGCCTGGGCACCAAGTACTACTGTGATGAGTGCGACCCCAAGTGCGACCCCCTGGGCCCGGACAACAAGCTCATCTTCATGACCGGCCCCCTCACCGGCACCTGCGCCACCTCCTCCGGGCGGTACAACGCGGTGGCCAAGGCCCCCCTCACCGGCACCATCGGCGCGGCCAACTCCGGCGGCCACTTCGGCCCGGAGCTGAAGTACGCCGGATACGACGGCATCATCTTCGAGGACGTGTCCGAGAAGCCGGTCTATCTCTACATCAACGACGGCGTGGTGGAGCTGCGGGACGCCTCCCACCTGTGGGGCAAGGACGTGTATGACACCACCGATGCCCTCCGGGAGGAGCTGGGCGACGAGTTCCGCATCGCCTGCATCGCCCCCACCGGCGAGAACGGCTGCCTCTTCGCCGGTATCATGAACGACAAGCATCGGGCCGCCGGCCGCGGCGGCATCGGCGCGGTGATGGGCTCGAAAAAGCTCAAGGCCATCGCCGTCCGGGGCACCGGCTCGGTGACCGTGGCCCGCCCCGAAGCCTTCTTCAAGGCCTGCATGGACGCCCGGGCTACCCTGAAGGCCCACCCCGTCACCGGCGCGGGCCTGTCCGCCTACGGCACCCAGATCCTGGTGAACATCGTCAACGCCTCCGGCGGCCTGCCCCTCAACAACGGCCGGGACGGCTCGGTGTTCGACCTGGCCGACGACATCTCCGGCGAGACTCTGGCCGCCAAGTACCTGCTGCGCAACAAGGGCTGCTTCGGCTGCTCCATCGGCTGCGGCCGGGCGGTGGAGATCAAGGACGGCCCCTTCAAGTCCAAGGGCGAGGGCCCCGAGTATGAGGCGGGCTGGTCCTTCGGCGCCGACTGCGGCGTCAGTGACCTGGCCGCCGTGTGTGACGCCAACTTCATGTGCAACCAGTACGGCATCGACCCCATCACCATGGGCGCCACCGTGGCCTGCGCCATGGAGCTCTATGAGATGGGCGCCATCCCCGAGGAGGACATCGGCTTCCCCCTGCGCTTCGGCGACGCGGCCGCCATGGTGAAGGCCGTGGAGATGACCTGCAAGGGCGAGGGCTTCGGCAAGGTCATGGGCCTGGGCTCCTACCGCATGGCGGAGAAGTACGGCCACCCCGAGCTCTCCATGTCGGTGAAGAAGCAGGAGATGCCCGCCTACGACGGTCGTGCTATCCAGGGCATCGGCCTGGAGTACGCCACCTCCAACCGGGGCGGCTGCCACGTCCGGGGCTACATGATCTCCCCCGAGGTGCTGGGCATCCCCGTGAAAACTGACCCCCTGGTCACCGAGGGCAAGGCAAGCCTGCTGAAAACCTTCCAGGACCTCACCGCCCTGGTGGACGCCACCGGCATTTGCCTCTTCACCACCTTCGGCATCGGCCTTCCCGAAGTGGCCGCCCAGTACCGGGAGGCGGTGGGCAGCGACGAGAGCGACGAGGAAATCCTCCTGAAGGGCGAGCGGATCTGGAACCTGGAGAAGCAGTTCAACATCGCCGCCGGCGTGGAGAAGGACACCCTGCCCCCGCGTCTGCTGCGGGAGAAGCTGCCCAGCGGCCCGGCCGAGGGCAAGGTCAACGACCTCTACACCATGCTGGCCGAGTACTACGCCGCCCGTGGCTGGGACGCCGAGGGCATCCCCACGGCGGAGAAGCTGGCCGAGCTGCATCTGAAATAAGCCTATGACGGTGAAATTTTTCGCCTACCTGCGGGAGAAGGACTTTGCCGGGACCAAGGAGCTCACCTGCCCCCCCGCCCCCACGGTGCGGGCGCTGGGGGAGGAGCTGTGCGGGCGCTTTGGGGCAAAATTCCGGGCCGAGTTCTTCTCTCCCGCCGGGGACGAGCTGGGGGAGCGGGTCATCGTGATGGTCAACGGCCGCCGGGTGGAATTCCTCTCCGGCCTGGACACGCCCCTCAAAGACAGCGATACGGTGCAGATCTTTCCGGTGGTGGCGGGGGGTTAAACGCCCTCCGCCGCCCCGTTACCCTCTGAAAAGGCGGTGAAGCCCATATGGATCTCTCCATGGAGGAAATCCAGACCATTTTGAATCGCTATCCCCCGGAGCAGCGGTACAGCCTGGCCATGCTCCAGGACATGCAGCATCAGTTCAACTACATTCCCCGGGTGGGGATGGAGGCCCTGGCGGAGTACCTGGGCTGTCCCCTGTCCTCCCTGTACGCCATGGCCACCTTCTACAAGGCCCTGAGCCTCAAGCCCAAGGGAAAGCATATCATCAAGCTGTGCGACGGCACGGCCTGCCACATCCGGGGCTCCACCACCCTGCTGGACGGGGTGCGGCGGCTGCTGAACATCGACGCCGGGGAGACCTCGGAGGACGGGCTCTTCTCCCTGGAGCTGGTCAACTGCCTGGGCTCCTGCGCCCTGGCCCCGGTGATGGTGGTGGATGGGACCTATTACGGCAAGGTGACGCTGGAGAAGCTCCCCGGCATCCTGGAACAGTACCGGGAGGTGGACCATGGATAAGACGGTATTGGTGTGCTGCGGCACCGGCTGCCTGGCCAACGGCAGCCTCAGGGTGGCCGAGGCCTTCCGCGCCCAGCTGGAGGGCACCGGACATCAGGTGGAGTGCGTGGTGAAGGAGACCGGCTGCCAGGGCTTTTGTGAGAACGGCCCCATGGTGCGCATCCTCCCCGACGACATCACCTATTACAAAGTAAAGCCCGCCGATGTGGCGGAGATCGTGACCGAGACCGTGGAAAACGGCCGGCCGGTGACCCGGCTCCTGGCCAAAAACGACGCCGGTCAGCCGGTGACCCGCCGGGAGGACAACCCCTTCTTCGCCCCCCAGGTGAAGGTGGCCCTGCGCAATGTGGGCGCCACCACCCCCTCCAGTGTGGAGGACTATGTGGCCCGCGGCGGCTATGAGGCGCTGAAAAAGGCCCTCACCATGACCCCGGACGAGATCATCACCGAGGTGGAGCGCTCCGGTCTGCGGGGCCGGGGCGGCGCGGGCTTCCCCACCGGGCGGAAGTGGCGCACCGCCGCCGGATACGACAACTTCCCCAAGTATGTGGTCTGTAACGGCGACGAGGGCGACCCCGGCGCGTTCATGGACGGCTCCATCCTGGAGGGCGACCCCCACTCGGTGCTGGAGGGCATGGCTATCTGCGCCCTGGCCATCGGCGCGGAGGAGGGCTTCCTCTACATCCGGGACGAGTACGCCCTGGCCGTGCAGCACATCCGGGAGGCTATTGCCAACGCCGAGGCGGCGGGCATCCTGGGTGATCACATTCTGGGATCGGACAAGAAATTAAAACTCTCTGTAGTCCGGGGCGGCGGCGCGTTCGTCTGCGGCGAGTCCACGGCGCTGATGGCGTCGGTGGCCGGTCGGGTGGGCGAACCCCGGGCCAAGTACATCCGCTCGGTGCAGCGGGGCCTGTGGGACCAGCCCACCGTCCTCAACAACGTGGAGACCCTGGCCAATGTCCCGGTGATCCTGCGGTATGGCGGGGATGAGTTTGCCAAGCTGGGCACCGAGGGCTCCAAGGGCACCAAGGTGTTCTCCATGGTGGGCAAGGTCAAGCGCACCGGCCTGGTGGAGGTGCCTATGGGCGCCACCCTGCGCCACCTGATCTTCGACATCGGCGGCGGCATCCAGGGGAATCGGCCCTTCAAGGCCGTCCAGACCGGCGGCCCCTCCGGCGGATGTATCCCGGCGGAGCTGCTGGACCTGCCGGTGGACTTCGACACCCTCAAGAGCCACGGCGCCATGATGGGCTCCGGCGGCATGATCGTCATGGACGACCGCAGCTGCATGGTGGAAGTGGCCCGGTATTATATCAAATTCCTTTCCGAGGAGTCCTGCGGCAAGTGTACCCCCTGCCGGGAGGGTTTGCGGCACATGCTGGCTATCCTCACCGACATCTGCGAGGGCCGGGGACAGCTCAGCGACCTGGACCTGCTGGAGGAGCTGTGCCACACCCTGGCCGACAGCTCTCTGTGCGCCCTTGGCAAGTCGGCCCCCAACCCGGTGCTTACCACTCTGAAATACTTCCGTGAGGAGTACGAGGCCCACATTCTGGAACACCGCTGTCCCGCCGGCGTGTGTACCGCCCTCACCAGCTTCGCCATTGACGCGGAGAAGTGCGTGGGCTGCGGCGCCTGCGGCCGGGCCTGTCCCGCCGGAGCGGTGTCCGGCGAGCGGAAGCAGCCCCATGTCATCGACCCCGCCCGGTGCATCGCCTGCGGCTCCTGCCGGGAGGCCTGTAAGTTCGGGGCCGTGGTCACGAAAGGCAAGGTGGCGGGATGAACATTACTATCGACGGAAAAGTCTGTACCTGCGAGAAGGGGGAATTCCTCCTCCAGGTGGCCCGGCGCAACGGGTTCTACATCCCCACCCTCTGCCACCACGAGGCGCTGCCCGGGCAGGGCTGCTGTCGGGTGTGCATCGTAGAGGTGGACGAGGGCCGGGGGCCCAAGATCGTGGTCTCCTGCGTGTACCCGCTGGAGCGGGAGTGTACCGTCTACACCGACAGCGACAAGGTCCGCCGCCAGCGGGGGATGATCCTGTCCCTCCTTCATAAGCGGGCGCCGGACAGCGAGCTCATCGCCCAGATGTGCGCCCATTACGGCGCGCCGCCACTGGAGCGGCTCAAGCCGGTGGAGAGCGGCAAGTGCATCCTGTGCGGCCTGTGTACCCGGGCCTGCTCCGAGCTGAGCGTGGGGGCCATCTCCACCGTCAACCGGGGCGTCACCAAGGAGGTCGCCACCCCCTACCACGACGAGAGCCCGGTGTGCGTGGGCTGCGGGTCCTGCGCCAGTGTGTGCCCCACCGGTGCCATTGAGCTGACCGAGACGGCAACCACCCGCACCATCTGGAATAAAACCTTTACCCTGGTGCGCTGCGCCAAGTGCGGCGCGGTGCTGGGCACGGCGGAGGAGCTGGCCCTGGCCGCGAAAAAGGCGGGCCAGGAGCCGGAGACGCTCTGTGAGCGCTGCCGCAAGGTGGCCCTGTCCCAGGTGCTGGCCCATACCTACGGCGATTGATCCAATCCAAATCCCCCCTTCTCCAGATCTGAACAGACCTGGGGAGGGGGGATTTTTGTGCAGTAAAGCCAGACGCAATCTTCCATCACCCTGGGGGAACGAGGATACCCAACAGCTCATTGACATTCTGGAGAAGTATCAGGTGAAGGCCACCTTCTTCGTGGTGGGTGAGTGGGTGGACAAATACCCCGAGTCGGTGAAGGCCCTCCACGACGCAGGACATGAGGTGATGAACCACTCGGACACCCACCCCCACTTCAATTCTCTCTCCACCCAGCAGATCTGTGCTGAGGTGGAGGCCTGCAACGACAAGATCGAAGCTGTCACCGGCGTACGCCCCACTCTGATCCGCCCGCCCTACGGCGAGTATAACGACCATGTGATCGCCGCCATCCGCTCTCTGTGCATGGAGCCCATCCAGTGGGACGTGGAAGCGTTTCCACCCTCTGCAAGCACTTGGGGCCCAGAGACTGCTTGTGGACCGTGTGCTATTTTTCCAGAAACCGGTGGCCCACTCCACCCATGCCCAGGGCGGTCTTGATTCCGATCCCGGCGTAACCGGAGAAGTACAGCAGGGCGTCGGTCAGGGTCCGGTGGAACCCAGGCAGGCGGGTGCTGTCCAGAGTCAGCCCCCCCACAAAGCCGGGGATGTGGTTCCCTTTGAGGAAATAGCCCTGATCCCGCAGCTGATAGCCCCGGCACAGCAGGCCCGCCGCCATGGCCTCCATCCCCTGCCCGTCCTCGTCCTCGATGGGGCAGTCGGGAAAGCAGCCATTCCACTGCTTGATGAGGCTCTGGAGAATGAGGCGCGGGGGGAGGATCTGGTACTGGCCCCGGCTCTTGAAGGAGGCCGGAGTCCGCACCTCCAGCCGGTGCCGTCCGCTGCATCCGGCGCAGCGGAAAAACAGCTCCTCCACGTCGGTGATCTGGTCACAGCTCCGCCCGGTCACCTGTAGCGTCACGCTGTCCTTCTTCAGCTGGTATTTCTCCCGCGCTTCCAGGACCGGGGTAAGGGCCTCCTCACTCTCCCCACCCAGAAGGGCCACCCGCCACACCAGGCGTTCCCCCTCCCGGCTCAGATACTGGCTTACCGGGGTGGCGCCGTCCCGGTGGGAGGCCACGCCGAAGGCGGTTGGCGCTCCCTCCAGCAGGGCGGCGTACAGGTGATAGGCCCACTCCGGGCGGCTGTGTCCGGGCCCCTGGGGGGCCAGCGTCAGGGTATAGCGGGTCAGCAAGGCCGCATCAGCTCCTTCTCCTCCTTGTAGAATTTCAGCTGGTTGCTTCGGGTGCTGGCCCCCACCTGCTTCCCCTCCCGCAGGCGCAGATAGCTCAGGGACACATCGGCAGGGATGGGAAGCGGTGTCTCTTCCGTCTCTCCCGCCCGCTCCGGCACCACCTCGCCATAGGGCCGCAGGGAGGTCACCCTCACCTGCTCTCTCGTGGTACAGGGCGCGCTCATGTAGTAATCCAGATAGGCCCGCTTCATGGCGGCGAACACATCCCGCTCGTGGAGCAGGACCAGTTCTACACTCTTCATGGCCAGGGTCATGTCCTCGGTGTAGAAGATCCGGTACCAATTCCGCCGGGTCTCATTGGCGCTTTTTCCAGAGTGGCGCTGGGCAAAGTTCAGGATCATGGAGGTCAGCTCCAGAAATGAGGACTCCCACGCCAGGACATCATCTGGCTTTTTGATCGTGTTGTCCTCCAGAAGCTCTTTCAGTTCGGTCTGTTCGTCCTCCTCCGTGGGCGTCTCCAGACTGACTCCGGCGGGACTGTGCCGCTGCTCATACCGGTGGGCGTCCACCCGCCGCTTGCTCATCAGGTGAGAAAGATAGTGGGAAAAGGCCGTCCGGTCCGGGTCGAACTTCTCCGCCGCCTCCAGAAAGGCGTCCAGCACCCACATCTCTCCCGACTTGTCATAGAGCTGGAAGGCCAGCTCGAACATCTCCCCATAGAGGGCCTGGCGGGCGGCCTTGTTGCCCTCCGGCTCCAGGCGCGCCCACTGCTCCGCCGCCTGGTTCAGGCGGACTTCCCGGGTATCGCGTCCCATGCGTCCACCCCCTTACAGCGCCAGGACCCGCTGGAGCACCGCGCCCGGGTCTGCCACGCCCCGGTCCGCCAGCACCCGGACGATCTCGTCCAGCCGCACCAGGGCCGTCTCGTCGTATACATAGGCCCGCCAGGTGGATGGGTCCCGGCTGGGGCGGTCGATCTGGCCGTAGACAATGCAGGTGATAGAGGTGTTGCGCTTGACCCGGTAGGCGTACTGCACCGCCATGCGCACCGCCATGGACAGCGGTTTGGTGCCGAAGGTGATGCAGGCAAAGAGCTCGTCCTCATCCTCCGCGTAGGCGATGAGCTTCTGGAAGGTGGCTGCGTGGGCGGACACTGACTCGTCGGAAGGCACCGTGACCTCCTCCACCCCTGCACATGTCAGGCCATATTTGCCGCACAGCGCCTCCAGCTCCTGCCGGAGGGCCTGGAAGTTGGCTCTTCCCACCTCCGAGTCGGCCACCACCGCGATGACCCGGAAAGGCTCCCCAGGCTGGGCGTAGCCGTGGATGGCGGTCAGGATGGGAAAGCTGGTCTCCTCCTCCATCCCAAGCCGGGTGTTGCCCACTGGCTCATAGCGGTACCGGCTCAGCATACCGGGGACCTGGAGGGGGATGACGGTAAAAAACTTCTTCATGGGGTTACTCCTTTCCGCGCCGGGTGCGCAGGTGGTCCAGCGCGTCCAGGATCACCTGGTGCAGACGCTCCAGAGTGACGGTCTCCAAAGGCTGGTAGCCGTATTGCGCCAGGTAGTCCATCAGCCGCCGCTGATCTGACGTTCCGGTGTCGTTGGCGTGGTTGGTCATGTTGCGCAGCGCCTTGATGTACAGGTAATGCCGAGCGATGGTCTTGATCTGTTCCACAGGACAGAGGACCTCATAGCCCGATCCGGGCAGCAGCCGCTCCAGATTCTGGAGGGTGCGCACATAGTCTCCCCTCCCCGCCGGGACGGCGGGCCGGTCGCCCCCCTCCTCCAGCAGCAGGGTCAGATAGCTCCGGTTGAACACGCCCACATTTTTCAGCATGCCCTGTGCCGTGCGGGACTGGTTCTTGAAGTTCCTCAGCTCCGCCAGAAACAGCTTGTCCGGCGGCAGGTATTCCATCCAGTCCGGTTTGGGGCCCTCGCCGTCCGGATAGGCCAAGCGCACCACCAGCGCCAGGTTTTCCACTGCCCGCTCCAGTCCGGTGGGGATGGGGACCGTCTCCCCCCGGGCCAGGCGCAGGACATCCTCCACATGGGCAGGCACATATTTGCGCAGCCGCTGCACCGGGTCGTCCTCGCCCTCCAACTCCTCCGCCGCGTGGTCGGAGAGCATGAGAAAGCCCTTTAAAAATTGGACCGCCGCCGGGTCCTCATATTCCCGGGCCGGAACGGGAGCCGCTCCGGCCATCTGGAGCAGGTCCCCCCGGCTCATGATCAGGGCGGGGACCCGCTCGGTGTAGACAGTCAGGGCCTGCTGGAGCATGTCGCTCTCCACGCACCACTTGATGAGGCTCACCGTGTTGAGCTTTTTCCCAAACTTCTGGCGGAAGGCGGGGAGGAGCGCCCGCATCAGCGGATCGGCGCAGTCCTTCGCCCCCTCCAGTGCCTGATTGAAGGCCTTCATCCGCTCCCCCAGCTGGTTGGTCCGGCAGAGGACGATGGTCTCGTTCAATTGCTCCAGCGCGGTGAGCAGTGCCCCGATGTCCGGGTCGCCAGGGTTCGGGCCATAATAGGCCCGCAGAGTGCGTACGCTGCCGAAGGAGGCCAGCTCCTGCATCCCGCCCACCAAGTCGAAGAGACCAATGAGGTGGGAGACGTCCTCGATGCGCTTCTGGGTAAAATTGCTATACACCGCGCAGGCCGTGCGCACCTCCACATAGGAGAGTACCCGGCTCAGGAGCAGCAGATACATCACGGCGTTTCGGAAGCCGCCGGTGGTCTCCAGCAGGATCTGGTCCCCGTGGCGGACGCACTCCAGAATCTGGGCCAAAGGTGCTCCCCGGAAATCCTGATCCTCTTCATAGGGGATGCGGCGCAGCTCCAGCCCCGGATCGTCGCCCTTCAGCATGTCGCAGAGGTAGCTATAAGCCGGCTCCGCCTCGGGTGTGACGATGCACAAAATCTCCGAGACCTGGGGATAGCGCTCCAACAGATAGCGCACCGGCGCTTCGTTGGTCTGGGCGCCTTCCACGATGCTGCCGTCCGGGCAGGTGTAGCGCTCCCGCCGGAGCTCTCCTTTGGGCAGGCTGCTGACAAAGAGAATGATCTTGGTGGCCATGTTGTCCCCTCCGCTCTCAGAATTTGCGCCCGTATTTGGCCAGCAGCGCCGCCATGGGGTCCTCTGGAGCGGCCTGTGCCGGTCCCTGTTCCGCCTGCTCACGCACCGTTTGGACGGACTCCAGCGGACCGTCGATCTTCTGATACTCTTTCTTGTCCAGGTCCATGTAGGACACCTCCTCCGCCGGGCGGACGGTTTGCTTGAGGAAGAAGAGGTCCTGGATCTCATTCCGGCTGCGGAGAGACGGGCGCTTCTTGGGCTTTTTCACCCGCAGCGCGTCGGCGGCATAGGCGTCATAGGCGCGGATGTACCCCTCCACCGCCTCCGCGCCGTTCTCTTTCCGGGCGCCGCACAGCCCGGTCGGAGTGTAGAGTTTGTCCACCTCCAACTCCCGCAGCGCGGAAATGGTCACCTTCATCCGCCCGTAGCCGTAGGGCTTGCCCATACCGAGGGTCTGGAAGCAGCCCTCGTCCAGCCGAATGGCCCACAGCAGCAGGCCCAGCTCGTCCTCGGTCAGGTTTTGATAGCGGATGGTCCCCCGGAACACGCTTCCCCGATCCAGGGGCCGCAAGGTGGAGGCCACATTCTCCTTTTTGGCCGGGATATGCTCGGCCTCCTTGAGCCAGTACTGCTTGTAACCCCGCAGGCGGAAGTCGTCCTCGTTATAGTGCTTTCCTTCCTCCACATAGCCGGGGTAAAAGCTGGGCTTGGGCTCGCCCAGCACCGTTTTGACCGGCGGCAGTTCCTTGGCCTTCCCCTCCAGCCGGAAGTCCCCGAAGGACACCCGGGAGCGGTAGGCCACCTGGCCCCGGGCAAAGCCCAGAACGGCGGAGGGGTAGTCCAGCACCGGCTCGCCCTGCGCCAGCCGTTCCCGGTGGTGCTGCGGCAGCCCTTGAGAGAGGGAGTGACGGTAGCCGATGCGCAGGAAGCGGGAGCGGCCAAAGTAGGTCTGCTTCTCATACCGGATGTAAAAGACCGCCTTGCGCTCCCCCTCCTTGGGAAGCCCCCAAAAGTCCACATCATAATAGGCCTTCAGGGAATTCCTCCGTCCCTCCAGGTCCATCTGATAGGCGAGCACGTCGTGGTCCGACACGGGAATGGGCTCCGCCTCCTCATCCTCCACAGGGAAAAGATAGAGGTGATTGGATACCTTGCTCACCGGTCGCCCGGTGAAGAGAAGCTCCCCCTGCGCCATCCCGGGCTGTCCAGCCGGAGCCAGCCTTTTCACCGCCCCGTCCCCCGCCTGATAGGACACCGGTACGGTGCGGGCATCTCCTGTTCCAAATTGTTTTACGTCCGGGTGGCTGCGGGACACCCGCAGCACCTCCCCCCGGACCGGTCGGATGCAGTAAGCTCCGCCCTCCCGGCACAGGTAGCCGCCCCGCACACTCCGGGGCGTGGTAAAGGTTTTGCCGGAGGGGGTCCGTCCGCTCTTGATGTCCAGCGCCCCCCAGTAGTACTCCTTCAGCGGTCCGCCGGTGCTCCCACGGGCAGCCGCTATCTCGCGGAAATAGATCTGCACGTCGTCCAGGTCCTCGCCCGGGCGCACCAGGCCAAAGCCCAGGATCTGCATATTCTCCCGCACCAGTCCCCGCACCGTGGAGCCGGGGATCTGGTACGTCCCGTCCGCCCCCCGGAAAAAGTGGGGGTCCGGCTGCCCGTCCGACACAAAGACCGGCGTCTCGGCCTTCAGCTCCACCTGGATCTCGCCGCTTTTCAGCGCCGGGTCCATGCGGTCGTGGCGGGGCAGCTCCTCAAGGCTTTCATAGCGGATGAGGAGCTTATCCGAAAAGGGCACAAAGTTATAGGGCGCGCGCACCTTATTTCTCTCCATGCTCTGCCCCTCCCTTCCAGTCCGCCAGACGCACGGCGGCGATGTAACACTGCCCGTCCTCGTCGGCGTCCAGAATCTGATGTACCGTCAGCTCATTCCCGAAGAGGGCCTTGTTCTGAATGGCGTAGGTCTCCGCCAGGACCCGGTCCCCCGGCTCCTCGGCAAGGGCGGCGGCCTGCAGCTCCCCCTCCCGGCGGAAGAGGCGCACCTCCTCCGTGGGGCCAAACAGCCGGGCCTCCACCAGTTCCTCCAGCGGCAGCTCCTCGGGAACCGGCCCCAGCGACACGCCGCTCAGGGTGCAGATCCAGCCGTAAGGCAGGGCGCTTCCCCGGCGCAGGGCCTCCTGCACGTTCAACTTTTCCCGTCTCACGCCTCATCCCTCCTTACCGCGTCCAGCCACCGGGCGAAGAGCCCGCTGGGGTCCTCCATGGTGCAGCGCCGGTCCTGGTCAAAGCGCAGGCAGGCTTCCGTACCGTCGGGCGCCTGGGCCCGGATGGTGTCCACCCCCAGATAGCCCCGGCCCACAGCGCCGCCGCTGCCCAGGTTATAGAGCCCCAGCCCCAGATCCCGCAGGGCGTAGAGCAGCAGGCCGCAGCCCCTGGTCTCCCCCACCGGCAGGGTGATGCGCAGCGTGATCTCGCTCCGGATGGGCTCTTCCACAAAGAGGCCCTGCCGGATGACGCCGCCGGTGAAGCGGTTGATGCGGATGCGGCTGATCTCCTGGCTCTGGCCGGAGAGCACCGCATCCTCAAATCGCACCTTACCCGGAAGGCCGTTGTCCGGGTTTTCGCCTCTCCGGTTCATGCGGCCGAAGAGTTCTTCGGTGACAGCCTTCTCCAGCCCCAGAAGCTCCGCAATGGCCGTCACCCGGGCCCGCACGGCCCCCTTTACCGAGGAGCCCGGCAGGATGGCCCGGCCATTCTCTCGGAGCGGAACGGTCACATTGCGGTTTCCGCCCTTGGGACTGCTCCGCATCTCCCGGGCACCCGCTTTCACCAGGATGCTGTCCGCCCGGCCGGTGAGGGTAAAGACCACCTGGCCGCCCGAAGTCAGCTTTGGCAGGGCGAGCGGCGTTCCGTCCTCCCGGTCCTCCAGCCAGGCCGTGCGGTCCCCCTCGTCCTCCATGCGGTAGCTCCGCTTCTGCACGGCGAGGGACACCCGGCCAAAGCCGTTGGTCTTTTGCGCCCCCAGCCGGATCTCCCCGGCGTGGAGGGCGGCGAGCATCTGCTCCACCGCGCCGGTCTGCTCCAGCGTCTCCTCGCTCCCCAGCCAGGTGAGGGTGAAGGTCAGTCTGGACCCGGCGGCGATGTGCGCCACGTCAAACTTTCCGCCGTCGGCGGCGGTCCCGGTGGCCCCGTTGATGTGCAGCCGGGGGCGGGTCTGCTGCTCCGCCGCAACCTCAAAGAGGCCGTCGGACACCATCAAACTCCCGCTCTGCTGCTGGCTGCCGAAGAGAGCCTCCACTTGGCAGGGGTCCCGGTCCGCCAGCCAGCCCCGGAGGGCACCCGCCAGTGAGGTCCCCTGGATAAAGGGCCTGCCCGTCCAGTCCCGCAGCACGGTGTCCGCCGCGCCGTCGGCTCCGCCGGTGCGCAGAGGGGTAAGGCAGACCGCCTCCACCCAGTAGCGTACCGCTCTCATAAAGGTCGCGCTCATGCCTCTCCCTCCTTTCGGCTGTGGTCAAAGAGCAGGCACAGCAGCTCCAGCCGCTGTGCGGCACCATCCGGTCCGGGCGCGCCCAGAGTCTGCTCCAGCGGGGTATTCAGCACCTGCCGGATCAGCCGGTCGATCCCGCGGAAGCGGGCGGCGTGCTGAGCCCCCCGATCCCCGGTGTCTTTCTCCAGACGGGCCAGCAGCTCCGCCGTATTCCCGCTGGCCATGGCCTTCTCGCACAGGGCCTGGATGCTCCCCAGCTGGCTCCGGGACAACCCCTCCCGGTAGAGGTCTCCGCTGTGGTCCATGACCCAGCGGTACCTGGCCCGGCGCAGCCGGGCCGCGGGAGTCTCCACGGCGGGGACCGTCTTTTCCTCCCC
>DYBS01000026.1:0-360 GCA_019418525.1 Clostridiales bacterium | reverse complement strand
CCCCCCCCAGCAGCTCCCGCCGCAGGAAGAGGAGCTGTCCGAAGCCCTCCGAGCGGCGGGCACCCAGACCGGTGCGCTGCACGTCCAGCAGCGCCTCCGCCTTGGGGGCGGCGGAACAGCGGAGCTTGAAGATGCTCCCCCGGTCGTACATCCGCAGGGTGGGGACGCGGCATTTCCAGGTGCGGTTGTAGCCGCCGAACTCCGCCATGGCGGTGCTGCACGCAGCGATCTCCACCCGCTCCACGCCCAGCCGTCCGGCCAGGGCGTCCAGGTCCAGCCCACAGGGCTCCCCGAATGCGTCCAGCATGGTCAGCGGCGAGAGGGCCAGCAGATACAGGGTGGTGTCGGTCTGTGCCCCGG
>DYBS01000259.1 GCA_019418525.1 Clostridiales bacterium | reverse complement strand
GCCCCCGTGCCGCTCCACGATCCACTTGGCGATGGCCAGGCCCAGGCCGGTGCCGCCGGTCTGGCGGGCCCGGCTCTCGTCGGTGCGGTAGAAGCGGTCGAAGATGTGGGGGAGGGAGGCGGCGTCGATGCCCTGGCCCTCGTCCTGCACAGACAGGCGGGCGGTGTCCCCCCGGCGGCACACCGACAGGGTGATGCGGCCCCCGGCGGGGGTGTATTTGATGGCGTTGTCCACCAGGATGCGCAGGGCCTGCTTGGTGAGCCCCACGTCGGCCTGCACCGGCACCGCCTCCTGCCAGTCGGCAGAGAAGCGGTGGGTCTGGTCAATCATTTCAGTCTCCTTGTACACCTCGGCGGCCACGGCGGTGAGATCGAAGGGCTCCAGCTCAATGTGCATGGAGTCGTTGTCCCCCCGGGCCAGGAACAGGAGCTGTTCTACCAGCTCCTTCATGGAGTCGGCCTCCCCCCGGATGGCGTCAATGGCCTCCTGACGGGTCTCCGGGTCATCCTTGCCCCAGCGGTTGAGCAGGTTGGCGTACCCCTGGATGACGGCAATGGGGGTGCGCAGCTCGTGGCTGGCATCGGAGACGAAGCGCATCTGAGAGCGATAGGCGGCGTTGATGCGGTCCAGCATGGCGTTGATGGCGGCGGCCAGGGCCTGGAGCTCCTTCTGAGTGCCGGGCACTGAGATGCGCCGGTCCAGGTGGGTGGCATTGATCTGGTCCAGCTTGCCCGCCAGGGCCTGGAGCTCCTCCGGAGACATGGCACTGCCGCTGCCCAAGCGGCTGGCGGCGGCGGCCAGCTCCTGGATGGGCTTGAGGGTCTTGCGGATAGTGCCGGCGTTTTTGAAGAGGTTGCACAGCAGGGACAGGGCCTGACACACCAGCAGAATGCGCAGAGCCAGCCCCATTACCCTCACCGGGCCTTGGATATCCAGGGTGATGGCGTAGGGCTCTCCGGCGCTGGTGGTCAGCTCTACGGTGTACACCGCCCGGGTGACCCGGGGACCATTCCCGGTGGCGAAGCCGCCGTTTAGATCCAGAGTGTATTTTCCGCCCTCCAGCCCGGTGGGAAGGGGCAGAAAGTCCAGGGAGACGCCCTCCGGCGCCCGGTCCAGGGCAGTGATGGTATAGTCCCCCGCCGCCATCCACGCTGAGACCTCGGCGGAGGGTACCCCCTGCGCCTCTACCAGCGCGGCCAGGTCGGCGCACTGGTGCGCTCCCCAGAAGAAGAGTCCGCCCAGGCTCAGGGCGATGAGCAGCAGGTCCATCCCCAGATAAATGCCCAGAAGGCGGAAAAAGAGCCGGGTGTTGAGCCGCAGCACGATGGAGGACTTCAAGCGTCCGGGGGTGGTATGGGATTTGTGGGACATCGGCTTCACCTGCCCGTCTGTCTGTTATTGGGCTTTGAGCCAGCCCAGCACCGGCTCCAGACCCATTGGCTCCACCCAGTCCGCCCCGTGGAGCAGGGCCTCCTGCGTGGCCCGGTCGGCCTCGGTCTGCGGGGGCTTCCGGGTGAGGAAAAACACCATGGGAGCCATCATCACCTTAGAAAGGCCCCGCAATTTTTCCGGCGCGTAGCCGCCCCGGAGGTAGAAGTGGGGGGTGTTCTCCAGATGGTTGGAGGTGACCGTTTTGGCCACGTCGGCAGGGTCGCCCTTCATCATGCCCACGGCGCACACCGCTGCCACCCGGTAGCGCCTCCGGGCCCGGCGCAGGCCCTGGATTTTCCCGGCCCGCAGCCAGCCCAGGAAGAGCACGGTGCTGCCCGAGGGCGGGCTCTCCGGCTCCCGCAGGTCATAGGCGGGCAGATCGGCCCGCTGGGACAGCAGGGCGGCGTACCGGGCGGTAAAGCCGGTGGCGCTGGTGTAGACAATGGCGGTGGGTCTCATGACGGTTTCCTCCTCAGGCCTGTTCCCGGATGACATAGCCCACACCCCGGACGGTGTGGATGAACTTCTCCCCAAAGGGCTCCTCCAGCTTGGCCCGGAGGAAGCGGATGTACACATCCACGGCGTTGGTCTCTCCGGCGTAGTCAAAGCCCCACACGTGGTCCAGCAGGGACTCCCGGGACACCACCTTCTCCTTGTTCTCCAGAAGGTAGTGCAGCAGGTCAAACTCCCGCCGGGTCAGCTCCACCCCGGTGCCCTGGACGGTGACGGCGTGGCGGTCCACATCCATTACCAGCCCGCCCACCCGCAGGGTGTTGGAGGGCTGGGCGGCGGCGGAGCGCTTGCGCAGGGCGGCCCGGATGCGGGCCAGCAGTTCCTCGATGGCGAAGGGCTTGGTGATGTAGTCGTCGGCCCCCGAGTCCAGGCCGGACACTTTGTCCACCACCGTGTCCCGGGCGGTGAGCATGATCACGGGAAGAGCGTCGTTCTCCCGGCGCAGGCGGCGCAGCACCTCCATGCCCGAGAGGGCCGGGAGCATGATGTCCAGCAGCACCAGGTCGAACTGCCCGCTCAGAGCCCGCTCCAGCCCCGTGCGGCCGTCAAAGGCCTTCTCCACCTCATAGCCCTCATAGCGCAGCTCCAGCTCCACCATGCGGGCCAGCTTTTCCTCGTCCTCCACCAGCAGGATACGTTCTGCCATGTCCCAATTCCTCCAAATCCCTCAGGATCGTTTTTTGCCCTTCTTCAGGTCCTCAATGGCATCGGCCACCGCGCCCAAAACATCGTTCACCGCCTTGCGCTCCAGATCCGGCCCAGCACAGCGGTAGCGGCACCCTAGCAGCAGCCCCAGAATGAGCAGGGGAGCCACGATGCGGAAGGCCGCCGCCACCCCGATGACCAGGATCAGGAGGGGCACGGCGGTGAGGAGCCGCCCTTTTCGCCAGATCTCCACCTGGTTGCCGGTGCGGGGGTCCAGGATGCGCAGGATGGCCCGGACGCCCTCCCGCAGGCGGCGGGCGTAGCCCGGCTCTCCATGCTCCGGCTCGGACGGCGCGTCCTGAGGGGCGTTGGGGGGC
>DYBS01000258.1 GCA_019418525.1 Clostridiales bacterium | reverse complement strand
GGGCGTCAAAGCGGAAATAGCAGCCGTTCCCCGGGGCGGCCTCCCGCCCGAAGAGCTCCAGGCGGAGCTTGCCGCCCTCCCCGCCGGAGCGGGCGCTGAAGCCCACGGGGCGCTGTCCGTCCCAGACAAAGCCGTCCAGCAGCGCGCCCCCCGACAGGTCCGCCGGGCGCTCGGTCTCAAAGGGGATTTCCCCCGCCATCAGCCGGGTCCCCCGGGGCAGAATGCCCTGGTCGGCCCACACCGCTGCGTGGGTCCGGGCCCCGGACCGGGCCCGCCGGGTCATCCCCAGCAGCTTGAGGAATTTTTGCCGGTTCCGGGGTCCGATCTGGTCCAGATGGTACTGCTGGCTCTCCTTCAGGAAGGCAAAGAGCTCCAGGAAGGTGATGCCGGGGTCGTGTTCGTTGTGGTCGGTCCAGTCGGGGCACAGCCGGGGGATCATGCTCCGGGCCTGCTTCACGATTTGCCGGAAGCCCTCGTCATCCAGTTCCGGAATGGGCAGCATAGTGGTCACCTCCTGGTTTGCCTTGTTACTCCACGGTATGCCTTGTTACTCCACGGTAATCAAAAGGGTGTGCTCGCCGCTGCGGGGCAGGGCGAAGGGCAGGTCCCCCACGTCCTCCAGGTCCACCTCGGCCCGGCCGAAGCCGGTCTCCAGAAAGGCCGTGGCCGACACGCTGCGCAGGAAGGTCACTCCCCGCACCCCGTTGAGGCAGTTGCGCAGCTGGGTGGCGTTGGGGATGCGCCCCACCGCCCAGCCCTTGCCGTCAAAATTGCCGGTCAACGGGTCCAGGAAGGCGTCCAGCCGGCGGCGCAGGGCCTCCCGCACCGAAAAGACCTGGTTGAAATCCCCCACCGTCAGCTCCGCCTTCACGCACAGCTCCAGAAACTGGGGCTGCACCACCCGGAAGTGGTCCAGCGCCGCCAGGTTGCCCCCGCAGCGCTCCGTGATGTAGGAGAGCACCTGGCTGCGGACGGTGGGCATCAGCGCCCCGTAGGTGGCTCCGTCCCGCAGCAGCACCACCAGTGTCACCCAGCCGGGGCGGTGGGCCCCGGTGTCGTCCCGGTTGGTGAAGCACCGGGCCCGCACGATGCTGCGGGTGGCCTCCAGGGCCAGGGCCTCGAAGTCCCGGGCGGTCACCGCCCGTCCCCCGTGGCGCAGGGCGGCCCCGCCCCGGGCCACCGCATGGTCGAAAGTCTCCTGATCGCAGCCGCCGGCGGTGGGCCGGGGGTTGGAGATCTCCCGCACAAAGCCCAGCGAGCGGCTGGAGCGGTTGATAGCTCCGGCGGGGACATTGCCCACCACTCCGCCGCCGGTGCGGTAGCGCACCTCGATGGTCTCTTTCCGACCGCTGGGCGGGATGCGGCCGCTGACCCCATCGGAGAAGCGGACGATCCCCTCGTTGGGGTCCAAGGTATAGTGCCGGTCGGCGGGGCCGGAGAGGTGGAAGTCCTCCCGCTCCTCCCAGCGCACCCAGGCCTCGGTCACCAGACCCGCCCGGTCCCGCACCAGGAGCAGCCGTCCCGCCCGGTCCAGCTCATCCATCTCCCGGGGCAGCAGGGTGGCGTGCTCGTCCACCCACACCTGGGCCTGGTCCACCTGCCCCTGGAGCAGGCGGCAAGTGCAGTTTTTCTGCTCCGGCTCGATGAAAAAGCGCTCCGGCGGCTGGGTGGCCACGTTGTACACCCGCACCGCGTTCATATGGATGCCCGACACCCGGGGCAGCTGCACCGCCCCGTCCCGTCCGAAGTACCGGCCCTCCTCGTCCACCGCGCGCAGCCAGTAGAGGTCCTCCCCCCACAGCTCCGCCCGGGCAAAGGCCCCGGCGCTCATCAGGGTCAGGATGCCGCTCTGGCGCAGGTTCTCCGTCTCGTCCACCACATTGAGGCTCTCCCAGCCCCGGACGCCCCGGTACTCCCAGCGCAGGCGGCCGGGCTTGTCCCGCAGGGCCTCCTCCAGCAGGAAGAGGATCTTCACCGGGCCGCCGGAGGGGGCCTGGTCAAAGCCGATATAGAGGGCGCACCCCTCTTCCTCCAGGAAGGTGAAGGGCTGGAACCCCTCCGCATCTCCCCGCAGGGAGGAGCCGGAACGCAGCTGTCTGGCCCGGTTGTTCTCCGCCATCAGCGTCTCGGGCACCGCGCCGGGCCCATCGTAGCGGTAGGCAAAGCGCAGGCCCTCCATCACCGGGACGATATAGTTGCCCCGGAGCTTGTAGAGGTTGCGGATGCGCAGGGCCCGGGCCCGGATGAAATAGCCGGTCGTGGCGTTGACCAGCACCGGCTGGATATCCGCCGGGCAGCGGAAGCGGATGGTCCGCCGCTGGCCCAGCGCCCCCAGCGAGGCGTGGAACACGTCGCTCTCCCGCCCGTCGGGGAAGAGCCGGGCCCAGCCGCTGCCGTTGAAGTACTCCCAGAGCACCTCCTGCACCGACACGTCGAACTCCTCGTCCAGGCGGAAGTCGCTCTTCTTCATGATGAGCTTCCAGTTCACCGCGTCCTGTCCCGGCTGGTAGTCCAGGGGGATGGGCACGAAATCCAGATTGAAGGTCATCTCGATGAGGGCGCCCCGCTTGATGAGGGCCTCGTCGCAGCCGAAATAGGCCTCGGCAAAGGGGGTGAGCTGCTGGCCGAAGGGGTAGAACTCGTGGACATCCTGGTCGGCGCCGGCGGCGTGGACCAGGTCGGGCAGCAGGTTCTCGTTCCGGGCCGCCAGACGCACCAGGCGCAGGCTCTCCGGAGGCACCCGGGCCCCCTCCCGCAGGCGCAGACGCACCCAGCGTTCTCCCTCCTCTTCCGCCGGGATGAGGGGGGGCTGTCCCTCCCCCAGGGTGAGCTCCACCCGGTTTCCGTCCAGGGTCCAGGCGGAGAAGGACTGCCAGCCCTCGCCGCAGCGGTACTCCCACACCACCCGGTCCGGGTCGGTGAAGGCCTCCCCCACCGCTCGGGGCAGCTCCCGCTGGTGTCCGGGGG
>DYBS01000257.1 GCA_019418525.1 Clostridiales bacterium | reverse complement strand
CTCCTCCACCGTGCTGGGGGCCTTCCTGCTGCTGGGTTCGGCGGTGGTGGAGTGCCTGAGCCTGGGGGGACAGTTCCGTGAGGCTGCCGCCCTGGCCGCCCAGGGCAAGGGGGGCAACCCCGTTCTGGCGGTGCTGCTGCCCTTTGTTCTGGCGTTGCTGTGCCTGGGCAGCGGCGTGAGCCTGCTGTCGGTGGGCAAGGACGCCTACCGGGGCGGCGGCGTGGGCCGGTACAGCGGCACCGTGCTCCTGCCCGCCTATACCTGCTGCATCTGGCTCATCGCCGCCTATCAGGTCCGGGCTTCCGACCCGGTGGTGCAGGACTACCTCTATGAGCTCCTGGCCATCATCTGTGCCCTGCTGGCCTTCTACTATGTGGCCGGTTCCGCCTTCGAGCACGCCCGCCCGGGCCGGACCATGTTCTTCAGCCTGTGCGCGGTGTATTTCTCTCTGACCACTCTGGCCGACGGACACAGCGCGGCGGATCTGCTGCGGTACGGCGGATGTGTGTTTGCCCTGCTGCCCGCCGCCATGGGCCGCCCTCTGGGGCCGCGAATGCCCCAGGAGGAAAAGGAAGAAAGAATGGAGGAATCGCCCCATGAATAAGAAATATTATATTACCACACCCATCTACTACCCCTCGGACAAGCTCCACATCGGCCACACCTACTGCACCGTGGCCACCGACGCCCTGGCCCGCTACCGCCGCCTTCAGGGGTATGACGTCATGTTCCTCACCGGCACCGACGAGCACGGCCAGAAGATCGAGGACAAGGCCAAGGAGGCCGGCGTCACCCCCAAGGAGTTTGTGGACAGGATCGTCACCGGCGAGCGGGGCGTGCTGGACCTGTGGAAGCTGATGAACATCTCCAACGACCGCTTCATCCGAACCACTGACGACTACCATGTGGCTGCCATCCAGAAGATTTTCAAGAAGATGTACGACAACGGCGACATCTACAAGGGCACCTACAAGGGCAAGTACTGCAAGCCCTGTGAGTCCTTCTGGACCGAGAGCCAGCTGGTGGACGGCAAGTGCCCCGACTGCGGCCGTGAAGTGCAGGACGCCGAGGAGGAGGCCTATTTCTTCCGCCTCTCCAAGTACGCCGACAAGGTGCAGGACCTGCTGGAGAACACCGACTTCCTGGAGCCCCGCAGCCGCGTCAACGAGATGGTCAACAACTTCATCAAGCCCGGCCTGGAGGACCTGTGTGTCTCCCGCACCTCCTTCACCTGGGGCGTGCCGGTGGACTTCGACCCCGGCCACGTGGTCTATGTGTGGGTGGACGCCCTGTCCAACTACATCACCGCCCTGGGCTTCATGAACGACCGGTACAACGACTATGAGAAGTACTGGCCCTGCGATGTCCACATCGTGGGCAAGGAGATCGTCCGCTTCCACTCCATCATCTGGCCCGCCATGCTCATGAGCCTGGGTGAGCCCCTGCCCAAGAAGGTGTTCGGCCACGGCTGGCTGCTGCTGGACGGCGGCAAGATGTCCAAGTCCAAGGGCAACGTGGTGGACCCGTATATCCTGGCGGAGAAGTTCGGCGTGGACGCCCTGCGGTTCTTCCTGATGCGGACGTTCCCCTTCGGCTCCGACGGCAACTTCTCCAACGAACTGCTGATCCAGACCATCAACACCGACCTGGCCAACGACCTGGGCAACCTCCTCTCCCGCACCACCGCCATGGTGCAGAAGTACTTCGGCGGCGCGCTGCCCGAGGGCTGCAAGACCTGGGCCACCCCCGAGAGCTTTGACACCGAGCTCATCGGCATGGCCTCCGGCCTCCGCGAGAAGTATCAGGCCGCCATGGACACCTTCGCTCCCCACAAGGCTCTGGAGGAGATCTTCAAGGTCATCCAGCGGGCCAACAAGTATATCGACGAGAACGCCCCCTGGGCCCTCGCCAAGGACATGGACGCCAACGGCGCCCGCCTGGCCCACGTCCTCTACAACCTCCTGGAGACCACCCGCATCTGCGGCATCCTGCTGACCCCCTTCATGCCCGGCAGCATGGACAAGCTCTTTGCCCAGATCGGCGCCGCCCCCGAGGCCCGGACCTGGGAGAGCGCCGCCGTGTGGGGCTCCCTCAGCGACACCGCCGCCGTCACCAAGGGTGAGAACCTCTTCCCCCGCGTGGACGTGGAGAAGGCCCTCCAGGAGCTGGAGGAGGCCGCCGAGGCCGCCAAGAAGGCCGCTCTGCCTCCTCTGGAGTTTGAGCCCCTGCTGGAGGAGAAGGTGGACTTCGACACCTTCTGCAAGAACGACCTGCGGGTGGTGAAGGTAAAGGACTGCCAGGCCGTGAAGAAGAGCAACAAGCTCCTCAAGTTCACTCTGGACGACGGCACCGGTACCGACCGCCAGATCCTCTCCGGCATCGCCCAGTGGTACAAGCCTGAGGAGCTCATCGGCAAGACCCTGGCCGCCATCGTGAACCTGCCCCCCCGCAAGATGATGGGCCAGGAGAGCCAGGGCATGCTGCTCTCCGCCGTCCACACCGAGCACGGCGAGGAGCGCCTGAATCTCATCATGCTGAACGACGCCATCCCCGCCGGCGCCAAGCTGTGCTGATCCCCTGAAATACAAAACCGCCCGCCCCGATGGATTCGGGGCGGGCGGTTCTTTGTTTACTTGCGCAGAGAGAGGATCTCGTCCAGCAGGGCGTGGGCCGTCTGGTCCTTGGAGAGGAGGGGCAGCGCCTTCTCGCCGGTGGGGGAGATGAGGGTCACCCGGTTGGTGGTGCCGCCGAAGCCGGCGCCCTCCTCCTTCACGTTGTTGGCGGCGATGAGGTCCAGGTGCTTCTTGTGAAGCTTTTTGCGGGAGTTTTCCACCATGTCCTTGGTCTCCATGGAGAAGCCGCACAGGAACTGGCCCGGGGCCTTGTGCTCCCCCAGCCAGCCCAGGATGTCCCGGGTGCGCTCCAGGGCCAGGGAGAGGTCGCTGCCGTCGTCCTTCTTCTTGATCTTGTCCCCGGCCACGGTGGCGGGGCGGTAGTCGGCCACGGCGGCGGCCTTGATGATGAT
>DYBS01000256.1:1133-3040 GCA_019418525.1 Clostridiales bacterium | reverse complement strand
CAGGCAGTGGCCGCCCTCACCTACGGCGCGGGCTTCATCCCCCAGGTGGATAAGCTGGTGGGCCCGGGCAACGCCTACGTGGCCGCCGCCAAGCGCCTGGCCTACGGCACCCTGGACATCGATATGGTGGCCGGGCCCTCTGAGGTGCTGGTCATCGCCGACGGCAGCGCCAACCCCAAGTTTGTGGCGGCCGACCTGCTGAGCCAGGCCGAGCACGACAAGCTGGCCTCCGCCGTGCTGCTGACCGATTCCATGGAGCTGGCCCAGGCGGTGGATGCGGAGATCATCCGACAGACCGGGTATCTGAGCCGGTCCGAGATCATGGAGTGCTCCCTGCGGGACTTCGGGTGCGCGGTGGTGTGTGAGAACCTGGACGCCTGTGCGGCGCTGGCGAACCAGATCGCCCCCGAGCACCTGGAGATCGTCACCGAGGAGCCCCGGGCCCTGCTTCCCAAGATCAAGAACGCCGGAGCGGTCTTCCTGGGGGCTTGGTCTCCGGAGCCGCTGGGCGACTATCTGGCCGGGCCGGACCACGTGCTGCCCACCAGCGGCACTGCCCGCTTCTTCTCGCCCCTGAGCGTGGACAGTTTCCTCAAAACTATGAGCGTCATCCAGTACGACCGGCAGAGCCTGGCCCCCATCAAAGACCAGATCATCACCCTGGCCGAGGCGGAGAAGCTCACCGCCCACGCCAATTCCATCCGGGTGCGGTTTGAAGGGGAGGGAGACTGATGGAACTGCCTGTGTATGAGAAGGGGGCGGCTCCTGCCCGCGCCTATTCCATCGAGCGCAAGACCAAGGAGACGGAAGTCCGCATCAGCCTCTGCCTGGACGGGGGCGAGGTGTCGGTGTCCACCGGCATCGGCTTTTTCGACCATATGCTCACCGCCTTCGCCTTCTACGGCGGCCTGGGGCTGGAGCTCACTGTCAAGGGCGACCTGGAGGTGGACGGCCACCACACGGTGGAGGACACCGGCATCGTTCTGGGGCAGGCTTTGAGCCGGGCCCTTGGGGACCGGAAGGGCATCCGCCGCTACGGCTCGGCCTTCGTGCCCATGGACGAGGCCCTGTGCTTCACCGCTCTGGACTTCTCCAACCGGCCCTTCCTGGTCTTTGACGCGGAGATGCCCCAGCCTATGATCGGGAGCTATGACTCCTGCCTGACGGTGGAGTTCATGCGAGCCCTGGCCATGAACAGCGGCCTCACCCTCCATCAGAAGTGCCACTACGGCGCCAACGCCCACCACATCACCGAGGCCCTGTTCAAATCCCTGGGCATGGCCATCAAGGAGGCCGTCCAGGTCACCGGCGGCGGCGTCACCTCCACCAAGGGGGTGCTGTGATGGGCTATACCGCGATCGTGGACTACGGCGTGGGCAATCTGAAAAGCGTCACCAACGCCATGCACTACTTAGGGCTCCCCACCCGCATCACCGGCGACGCTAAGGAGTTGGAGCTGGCCGACGCCATCCTCCTCCCCGGCGTGGGGGCCTTCCCCGACGCGGCGGAGCGTCTGCGCCAGACCGGCCTGGACGCTGTCCTGCTGGCCCAGGCGGGGAAAAAGCCCATTCTGGGCATCTGTCTCGGTATGCAGCTCCTCTTCGAGAAGGGGGAGGAGGTGCGGGAGTGCGCCGGCCTGGGGCTCATCCCCGGCCGTGTCCGCCGCATCGAGACGGCGGAGAAGCTCCCCCACATTGGCTGGAACAGTTTACAGTTTCCCAACCCGTCGCCCCTCTTTGCGGGCGTGGAAGAGGGGAGCTATGTCTACTTCGTCCATTCCTTCTGCGGTGTGGCGTCGGAGGAAGCCACCGTTCTGGCCCAGACCGACTACGGTACCCCCGTGGTGGCGGCGGTGGGGAAGAACGGAGTCTACGGCTGCCAGTTCCACCCAGAGAAGAGCGGCGAGG
>DYBS01000256.1:0-1123 GCA_019418525.1 Clostridiales bacterium | reverse complement strand
TTTTGCGGAATTTCGGAGGGCTGAACAAATGATCTTGTTTCCCGCCATTGATTTGAAAGACGGCAAGGCGGTGCGCCTCTACAAGGGCGACTTCGCCACCGCCCACCAGGTGGCCGACGATCCCCTGGCCACCGCCAAGGCCTTTTACGCTGCCGGGGCCCGGCACATCCACATGGTGGACCTGGACGGGGCCCGCAGCGGCGCGCGGAAAAACGGGGCCATCGTGCAGGCCGTGGCCCAGCAGTCCGGCCTGAAGGTGGAGCTGGGGGGCGGCATCCGCTCCATGGCCGATTTGGAAGAGGTGTTCAGCCTGGGCGTGTGGCGGTGCGTCATCGGCTCTGCCGCCGTCAGCGACCCGGACTTTGTGAAAGAGGCGGTGGCGAAATACGGCGAGCGGGTGGCCGTGGGCATCGACGCCATGGACGGCATCGTCAAGACTTCCGGGTGGGAGCAGTCCTCCGGCCTTGATTATCTGGACTTCGCCAGGTCCATGGAGGCCCTGGGCGTGAAAACCATCATCTTCACCGACATCGCCACCGACGGGATGCTCTCCGGCCCCTCCTTTGAGCGGCTGGACGCCCTCCAGAAGGCGGTAAACTGCCAGATCGTGGCTTCCGGCGGGGTGTCCTCCAACGGGGACCTGTTCCAGCTCAGCGGCATGGGCCTCTACGGGGCCATCATCGGCAAAGCCTGGTACGCCGGAACGGTGGATCTGGCCGCGGCCGTGCGGGAGGAGGGTGCCCAGTGTTAGCCAAACGCATCATCCCCTGTCTGGACGTGCGGGACGGTCGGGTGGTGAAGGGGGTCAACTTCGTCAACATCCGGGACGCCGGCGACCCGGTGGAGCTGGCCAAGTTCTACTCGGACCAGGGGGCGGACGAGATCGTCTTTCTGGACATCACCGCCACCAGCGACGCCCGGGACACCGTGGCCGACGTGGTGGAGCGCACCGCGTCCCAGGTGTTCGTGCCCCTTACCGTGGGGGGCGGAATCCGCACCGTAGAGGATTTCCAGCGACTCCTCCGGGCGGGGGCGGACAAAATTTCGGTGAACTCCGCCGCCGTGGCCCGGCCGGAACTCATTTCCGAGGCCGCCGAGCGCTTCGGCTCCCAGTGCGTGGTGC
>DYBS01000255.1 GCA_019418525.1 Clostridiales bacterium | reverse complement strand
GTACAGGTTTTCAAATTTTCGGAAATACCTCCATTTGTTTAGTCCGGTGTTTCCAGTTTTATTGCCTTGGAATAGAAGGTCCCTGTGGGCATTCCGCAGGCCCTGGCCGCCTGTCGGAGTGTTATTTTTTGGCCCCGCCAGGCCTGATGGAGCATGTGGAAATTGTCTGGGAGGGGAAGGGGAGGGCGGCCAAAGCGTACGCCCCGGGCCTTGGCTGCCGCGATACCCTCCGCCTGCCGCTGGCGGATGTTGTCGCGCTCGTTTTCCGCCACGAAGGAGAGCACCTGGAGCACAATGTCGCTGAGAAAGGTGCCCATCAAATCCTTGCCTCGCCGGGTGTCCAGAAGGGGCATGTCCAGTACGGCGATGTCCACGCCCTTTTCCTTGGTGAGCATCCGCCACTGTTCCAGAATCTCGCTGTAGTTGCGCCCCAGTCGGTCGATGCTTTTGACATACAGAAGATCATCCCGCCGCAGGCGGCGCACCAGCCGTCGGTACTGGGGGCGCTCAAAGTCCTTGCCGGACTGCTTGTCCATATAGATGTTCTCCTCCGGCACCGGCAGGGCAGCCAGAGCCAGCCGCTGCCGGTCTTCGTTCTGTTCCCGGGTACTGACTCGGATATAGCCGTAGATTGTTCCAGCCACGTTCCGTCCTCCTTTTTTTGATCTGAAACTTTTATTTTATCGAAAACAGGAGAATGTGCCCACATACCAGGAACTATAAAAGCAAATAAAAATACCAAAAAAGGGCCCGGTGCAGTCTGCACCGGGCCCTTTTCCTGGGAGGGCTGTTACTGAATGGAGACCACCTCGTAGCCCGCCTCCGTGACAGCGCCCCTGAGCACGTCGTCGGACACGTCCTTGGACAGGGTAAGGGTGGCGGTCTTGGTCTCCAGGTTCACCTTGGCCTCCACGCCGTCGATGGCGTTGAGGGCCTTCTCCACGTGGGCCTGGCAGTGGGCGCACATCATGCCGTTGATGCTCATGGTCTTGGTCATAGCACTCGTTCCTTTCGTTTCCACAGATTTGGGGGTTCCTTCTGAAACCGGGGCGGCGGGGGACTCCCGGCGCTCCGGGCGGAAGAACTTGAGGCGCAGGGCATTGGACACCACGCACACGGAGGACAGGCTCATGGCCGCCGCGCCGAACATGGGGGAGAGCTGGAGCTGGAACAGGGGATACCACACCCCGGCGGCCAGGGGTATGCCGATAATGTTGTAGATGAAGGCCCAGAACAGGTTCTCTTTGATGTTGCGGATGACCTTCCTGGAGAGCTGGACGGCGGTGACCGCGTCCAGCAGATCGCTCTTCATGAGCACCACGTCGGCCGACTCGATGGCCACGTCGGTGCCCGCGCCGATGGCCAGGCCCACGTCGGCCCGGGCCAGGGCGGGGGCGTCGTTGATGCCGTCGCCCACCATGGCCACCCGCTTGCCCTGGGCCTGGAGCTCTGCCACGGTCTTCTCCTTGTCCTGGGGCAGCACCTCTGCCACCACCCGGTTCACGCCGAGCTGGCGGCCCACCGCCTCGGCGGTGCGGGCGTTGTCGCCGGTGAGCATGACCACGTCGATGCCCATGGCCTGGAAGGCGCGGACAGCCTCTGCGCTGGTGGGCTTAGGGGTGTCGGCCACCGCCACCACGCCCAGCATCCGGCCGTCCCCGGCGAAGTACAGCGGCGTCTTGCCCGCCTGGGCCAGCCCCTCCGCTACCGCGTCGAAGCCGTCCAGCGGGACGCCGGCCTCCTCCAGCATGGCCCGGTTGCCCGCCAGGAGCTGCTGGCCCTGGATGACGCCGCGGATACCCCGGCCCGGGGTGGCCAGAAAGTCCTCCACAGGGGCCAGGGGGATGTTCCGGGCCTGGGCCTCGGCGGTGATGGCGTCGGCCAGGGGGTGCTCGGAGGGCTTCTCCAGGGAGGCGGCCACGCACAGAAGTTCCTCCTCCGTCACACCTGGGGCGGGGCGGCAGTCGGTGACTACCGGCTTGCCCTGGGTGAGGGTGCCCGTCTTGTCCAGCACCACGGTCTGGATGGTGTGCAGGGTCTCCAGCGCCTCGGCGGACTTGATCAGGATGCCGTTCTCCGCGCCCTTGCCGGTGCCCACCATGATGGCCACGGGGGTGGCCAATCCAAGGGCGCAGGGGCAGGAGATGACCAGCACCGCCACCCCGGCGGTGAGGGCCCGGGTCACGTCCCCGCCGGTGGCGATGAGCCAAACAGCGGCGGTGACGACGGCAATGGCGATGACCACGGGGACGAATACCCCCGCCACCTTGTCGGCCAGCTTGGCGATGGGGGCCTTGGAGGAGGCCGCCTCGTCCACCAGACGGATCATCTGGGCCAGCGTGGTGTCCTCCCCCACCCGGGTGGCCCGGAAGGTAAAGGAGCCGGACTTGTTGATGGAGGCGGCGGCCACCTTGGCGCCGGGCAGCTTCTCCACGGGCAGGCTCTCGCCGGTGAGGGCGGACTCATCCACCGAGGAGGCCCCCTCTGTGACCACCCCGTCCACCGGGATGCGGCCGCCGGGGCGGACCACGATGAGGTCGCCCACCACCACGTCCTCCACGGGTACCTCTACCTCCGCGCCGTCCCGCAGCACCATGGCGGTCTTGGGGGCCAGATCCATCAAACGGGTGATGGCCTGGCTGGTCTTGCCCTTGGAGCGGGTCTCCAGCCACTTGCCCAGGGTGATCAGGGTGAGGATCATGCCCGCGGACTCAAAGTAGAGATCCATGGCCCAGTGTTCCACCTGGGCCAGCTCGGCGGCCGCGTCGCCCGCGCCATAGGCCGCCCGGCCCAGGTGCCAGGCGATGAGGAACAGGGCCGCCACGCCGTAGAGCACCGCGGCGGAGGAGCCAAGGGCGATGAGCGAGTCCATGTTGGGCGCGCGGTGCCACAGGGTCTTGAAGCCCACCGTATAGTATTTGCGGTTGATATACAGGATGGGCAGGGTGAGCAGGAACTGGAGGAAGGCCACCACCAGGGCGTTGGACGGCTGGTGGAAGAAGGCGGGCAGGGGCCAGCCCATCATGTGCCCCATGGCGATGTAGAACAGGGG
>DYBS01000254.1 GCA_019418525.1 Clostridiales bacterium | reverse complement strand
TGGAGGGGAGTGGAGAGGGGAACGAGAAGTTCCCCTTTCCGCCTTTTCTTTCCCCCATTTCTTTTCGCGAAAAGAAATCGGGCGCTGTCCGCGCAGGACACCCGAGCCGGGCTGGCGGCCCGCGCGGCAAGCGCAACCCCACCGTGGTCCCGGTCAAAACCAGCGCCCTATCAAGGCGCAAAAAACCGGGACCTCTTACGAAGTCCCGGTCATTTTGGCGAAAAGACTTAGGCCAGCTTGCTCTTAGCCAGCTCGGTCAGCTGGGTGAAAGCGGCCTTGTCGTGGATGGCCAGCTCGGAGAGCATCTTGCGGTTGATCTCCACACCGGCCTTCTTCAGGCCGTTCATGAAGGTGGAGTAGTTCATCCCGTTCATCTTGCAGGCGGCGGAGATGCGGGTGATCCACAGGGAGCGGAAGTCGCGCTTCTTCAGGCGGCGGCCGGTGTAGGCGTAGGACAGGGACTTCATCACCTGCTCGTTGGCCATCTTGAAGTGCTTGCTCTTGGCGCCCCAGTAGCCCTTGGCCAGCTTGAGGACCTTATTTCTTCTCTTGCGCGTCATCATCGCGCCTTTGACTCTAGCCATTGTAAAAAGCCTCCTATGTTAAGGTAAAATCAGTCTTATCTTATTTGTAGGGGATCATGCGCTTGATGGCGGGCTCGTTGGTCTTGTCCGCATAAGCGCCGGCGCGGAGGCCTCTCTTCAGCTTGGTGGTCTTGCCGTGACCGTTGAGCAGATGACGCTTGTAGGCGTGGGCGCGCTTGACCTTGCCGGTCTTGGTCAGGCTAAATCTCTTCTTCGCGCCGCTGTGGGTTTTCAGCTTAGGCATAGTGGTAATCTCCTTTACTGTTTCATAGTGGGCCGAGGGAGCTTACTTCTTGGTCTCCTTGGCGGTCTTGGGGGAGAGGAAGATGGACATGTGACGGCCGTCCAGCTTGGGTTCCTTATCCAACGTGGCGACCTCGCCGCAATCCTCCGCAAACTTGACCAGAAGGTTCCGGCCGATATCGGTGTGGGCCATTTCGCGCCCGCGGAAGCGGACGGTGACCTTCACCCGGTTGCCCTCGCCCAAGAACTTCTGGGCATTGCGCAGCTTGACGTTGAAGTCGTTCACGTCGATGCTGGGAGACATGCGGACTTCCTTGATCTCCACGACGCGCTGGTTCTTCTTGGCTTCCTTCTCCCGCTTGGTCTGCTCGAACTTGAACTTGCCGTAGTCCATGAGCTTGCAGACGGGGGGGACGGCGGTGGGGGAGATCTTGACCAGATCCAGATCGGCCTCTACGGCCTTCTCCAGCGCCTCCCGGGCAGACATGATGCCCAGCTGCTCGCCGGTGGCGGAAACCAGGCGAACCTCCTTGTCGCGGATCTCTTCGTTGATTTGATGACCCTTGTTGCTGATACGACAGCACCTCCCGTTCTCAATCGATCAAACAAAAAAGCGGCTACCAGTCCGGTACCCGCGTCGCATGAAAACCCACCGGCAAAGACCGGTGGATCAAAACCATGTGAACCTCTTCGCGTGTGCTGGAGGTGAGGACGGGGACCGTTCTGCTTTATTGTGCTTATCTAGTATAGCAGTCTGTCCAGTGACTGTCAAGAGAAAATTTCACATCAAAAGGCACAAAAAACCCCCGGATACCGGCGCCGGTATCCGGGGAATTTTCGTTATTCTGCGTTGATGAGGTCCGCGATCCCGTCGTGAGGGTAGAACTGGAGGGCGTCCTGGACGGTGAGGAAGGTCCTGTTGTCGATCCAGGAGCCTGCCATCCGGGTCTCCATGGCGCTGCGGACGGGGTACTGCCACCAGGTCATCTGATGGGTATAATTGATCCAGGCGTCCACAATGTAACCGTCCACCATCTCCTGAATGGTGTAGGACACATAGCCTCGGTGGTTCTCGCCCCGGTCGGGGAGGGAGAAGGAGGCGAAGAGGTCCTGATTCTGGGTGGTGCCCCAAAACACGCTGTTGGAGGTGTAGGCCTCCTCGCCCAGGTAGAAGTAGGAGGCGGCGTAGGTTTTGCCGTTTTCGTCATAGAGCACCCGGCCGGTGAAGTCTCCGCTCTGGCTCCAGCCCTCGTTCAAGCGGCTGGCAGGCCAGAGCTGGATGGACTCGGTGCCGTAGAAGCCGGGATTTTTGAGCCACTGGAAGTGCTGGATGATCTTCCAGCTCTCCCGCTCGTCGGGCAGCTCCACGGCGATGCCGGTGATACGCAGCTCCTTGGTGTCGTAGACCGTGCGGTATTCGGTGCGCACATTGTTCCGATTCACCACTTGACGGCCCCGGTTGGCCGGGTGGTCCATCACATCCACCACCACCTGCCTGGCTCCGGTGCAGGCGAGCAGGTCGGCGTCGGTGAGGTCGTCCAGAATGGCCTCCGGGAAGCCCAGAGATGCCAGGTGGTCTTTGATCTCCTGAACCTCGGCGGTGGTGTCGTTCTGCTCCTCCCAGTCCATGGGATAGCTGCCGCCGAAGAGGTAGCCCAGAGCGATGCCCACCACCAAGATGGCGGCGAAGATGCGAGCCACCCACTGGTCGGACAGCCGCACCGGGGCGGCCTGGATGGCATAGCCCGCCTCATCCAGTACGCCCGACAGGCGGAAGAGGTTCCGCAAAATCAAGACATAGGCCACCACCAGGACGATTCCGGGCAGCAGCCCGCTGACCTTCAGCAGGGCCAGGACACAGAGAATGCCGTACCACACTAGGAGGGCGGCGGCGCTGCCGGTGGAGAACTCCAGACCGGAGGCGTCCCGCAGGGTACACAGCCCCCGCCACAGGGCGAAAAAGACGGCGAAGAGGAGCAATAAGCTCACTGCGCCCAGTATGGTTTCCCAGGGAGCGGCGGGGAACACGGTGGCGTTGCGGATGAGGGAGTAGCCCGACAGGCCGCACCGCAGGGTGGAGAGGACATAGCACAACCGAAACCAGCGGTTTTCCTGCCGCAGGGTGCGGAAGCCCAGCAGCATCAGCACCACTCCGATGGCGGGGAGCAGGTAGTTGAGCAGCAGGAAATTCAGGGTGATGGCGCTGAGGGCGCAGCCCCACAGCACCCGGTTC
>DYBS01000253.1:410-3061 GCA_019418525.1 Clostridiales bacterium | reverse complement strand
TCTTCGAGGCGGGGGACGCCGACACCCTAGGCAAGCACCTGTCCCACCTGGCCAATGACGCCACCCTGCGCGGCCACCTGGGCGGGCGGCTCTACCAGAAGGCCCGGGACGATTTCTCGCTGGAGTCCACCCTCCAGCGCCAGCTCCAGATCTATGAGACCATCCTCCGCCGCCGGGACCGCCAGAAGGGCAAGCGGGACGGCGTGCTGGTCTGCGGGGCCTACGGCCGGGGTAACGCGGGAGACGACGCCATTCTGGAGGCCATCGTGGCCGAGCTGCGGGCACTGGACCCGGATCTCCCCGTGTGGGTGCTCTCCCGGCGCCCCGACTCCACCCGGTTGACCTACCGGGTCAACTCCATCTACACCTTTGCCTTCCCCCGTTTCCTCAATCGGATGCGCAAGACGCGGCTCTATATCAACGGCGGCGGCTCCCTCATGCAGGACGTGACCAGCCACCGCTCCCTGTGGTTCTACCTCTTCACCATCTCGGCGGCCAAGATTTTGGGCAACCAAGTACTCATGTACGGCTGCGGCATCGGCCCCATCCACTCGGAAACCAACCGGGCCCGGGCCGCCCGGGTGCTCCAGAAGCGGGTGGACGCCATCACCCTGCGGGACACCCACTCCCGGGAGGAGCTGGAGCACATGGGGGTCACCAACCCCAAGATCGTCCTCTCCGCCGACCCCACCGTCATTCTCCCCGCCGCGCCGGAGCCGGTGGTGGACGGGCTGCTGGAGTACGAGGGGCTGGATCCAAAGGGGCGCTACATCGGCTTCACCCTGCGGCCCTGGCCGGGTTTTCGGGAGAAGGCGGAGGTCTTTGCCGCCGCCGCCGACTACGCCTATGAGAAGCACGGCCTCACCCCGGTCTTTCTGCCCATCGAGCGGCGGCTGGACCTGGGGGCCATCCGCCAGGTCACCGAGAAGATGCACGGGCCCTACCACGTCATCGAGGACACGGGCAGCTCGGCCCACACCATCGGCCTCTTCTCCCGGATGAAGGTGGCGGTGTCCATGCGCCTGCACGCGCTGGTCTTTGCCGCCAGCCAGGGAGTGCCCCTGGTGGGCGTGGTCTACGACCAGAAGATCAGCTCCTTCCTCTCCTACATCGGGCAGGACCTGTACACCGACCTCTCGGAGCTCACACTGGAGGGACTGAAGGCCCATATCGACACCGCCTGCTCCCGCATCGACGACCACACCTTCCTCAACGAGGGGGTGGACCGGCTGCGTCAGGTGGAGCACCGCAACTCGGAGACCGCCGCGGAGCTGTTGGCGCGCACGGCGCCCCGGGCGTGAGGGGAGGTGGGCGTTTGGACCAGCTCATCTGTCTGGCCGACGAGCCCTGGAGCGCCAAGCCCTCCCGGACCCAGCAGCTCCTCTCCCGCATGAAGGGGGCCCACATCCTTTATTTTGAGCCCTCCTCCGGCCTGGGGGACCTGCGCCGCCGTCCGGGCCGCCGGGTGCGGCCGGGGCTGGTGGTGTACACCCTGCCGCCGGTATGGGAGGGGGAGAACGACGGCTTCCTCTTCCGGGCGGGACAGCGCCGCCTGGCCCGCTTCATCGAGGGAACCATGGCCCGCCACCGCATGGGGGAGCCGGTGCTCTGGTGCGCCACCCCACGGGCGTTCCAACTGGCCGACGCCCTGAGCTGCCGGGGCGTGGTGTACGACTGCGCCCGGGACTGGTCCCATCTGCCGGTGCGGTGGGAGAGCGACCTGTGTCTGGCGGCCGACCTGATTTTTGCCGCCTCGCCGGAGCTGGCGGAGCACATCGCCCCATGCAGCGACAATGTGGCGCTCCTGCCCAACGGGGCCAACTGCTCAGTGCGCCCCGGGGGGGACTGCGCCCGCCCCGCCGCGCTGCGGGGGGTGAAGGGCCCCATTCTGGGCTACGCCGGGACGCTGTGGCGGGACCTGGACCTGGAGCCGGTGCTGCGGGCGGCCCGGGCCTACCCCCAGGCCAAGGTGGTGCTGGTGGGCCGCCGGGAGGGCAACCCCATGCTCCACCGGCTGGAGCGGGAGCCCAACGTGCTCTTCACCGGGGCGGTGTCCCTGGCGGAGCTGCCGGAGTACCTGGGGTGTTTTGACGTGTGTCTCAACCTGCTGCGGCGGGCGTCTCCCGACAACGACGTGCTGCCGCCCCGCATTTTTGAATACTTCTCCACTGGAAAGCCCATCGTTTCCATGCTCCTCCCCGGCCAGGTGGAGGAGTTCCCCGACGTGATCTACGCCGCCCACAGCGCCGCACGGTTTGTGGAGCTGTGCGGCGTGGCCCTGGCTGAGAGCGGCACCTGGGCCCGGACCCGGCGGCTGCACTACGCCGGAGAGAGCTCCTGGAGCTGCCGCGCCCGGGAGGTGGAGCGCATTTTCCGGGATACCGGCCTCTTTCAGACGCAGGCATAGCAAGACCACCCCCACCGTACATTGTACCGTGGGGGTGGTTTCTTTGCTGCTTTTGGGGGACCCGGTGCGTCTGGCGCTGATGACGCTGCTGTGCGCGGTGGTGCTGGTCAACGGCTGGACCGACGCGCCCAACGCCATCGCCACCGCCGTGGCCTCGGGGGCGCTGACCTTCCGCCGGGCGGCGGCGTTGGCGGCGGGGTGCAACCTGCTGGGCACGGTGGCGGCGGCAAAGGTCCTCCCCGCC
>DYBS01000253.1:0-400 GCA_019418525.1 Clostridiales bacterium | reverse complement strand
GTGACCCGGACAGTGGGGGAGAGCGTGGCCCTCACCGGCGATGCGGCCGGTACCGCCCTGTGCGCGGCGCTGGCGGCCACGGCGCTGTGGGCGGCGGCGGCCTGGCGCTTCGGCATCCCCACCAGCGAGAGCCACGCTTTGTTGGCCGGTCTGGCGGGGGCGGCGCTGGCCCTGCCGGGGGGGAGCGCCAACCTGCGCCCCGGGCCCTGGTGGAAGGCCGGATTGGGCCTGATGCTCTCTCTGGCGCTGGGTGCGGTCCTGGGCCGCCTGGCGGGGGACGCCCTGGAACGCCGGAGACCCGGGGAGCGGGCCTGCCGCCGGGGGCAGGTGGCCGGCGCCGCGGGGATGGCCTTCCTCCACGGGGCCCAGGACGGGCAAAAATTTTTAGGCCTGTTCCTGC
>DYBS01000252.1:1349-3063 GCA_019418525.1 Clostridiales bacterium | reverse complement strand
TGTATAAGAGACAGGGCATAACCTCCAGCTCAGTCTATGCCGCTCCCACGCCGCCGGTGCCGGTTTGGAAATCCTTCCCCAGGACTTGCGCCCGGCTGTAAAAGGCGCTAAAATAAGGGCACTGAATCCGCTCACCGCCCTGTGTGTGCAGGCGGTGCAGATATTCCAATTGAGGAGGTATTTCTATGGCGTTGATTGACGATCTGAAGGTACGCGCGGTAGAACTGACCCAGGCCGGCGTGGCCAAGTCCAAGCAGCTGGCGGAGATCGCCCGGCTGAACCTGGCCAATGCCGGGGAGAACGACAGCATCCGCAAAGCCTACCTGGAACTGGGCAAGCTCTACTATGCCGAGCGCGGCATGGCCCCTGAGGCTGGTTACACCACCCTGTGTGAGAAGATCACCACGGCCAAGATCAACATTGAGGAGAACAATGCCCGCATCGCCCAGATCAAGGAAGAGGGCGCGCTGAAGGACTCCGATGTGGCCTCTGTGGAGACTGAGATTCCCCCCGAAGAGCCGGTCAACGTCTCCCAGCAGGAACCGGTCGATTCCTCTGATTTCGCTGATGACGATCCCGTTCTGAAATAAACTTGCAAAAACCCCAGCCCGGGCGAATACTCCGGGCTGGGGTTTTTAATTGTATTACAGCTGCTTGGCCTTGTCCTTGATGAACTGCCGGAGCCACTTGCCGGTGGCCTTGTTCTCCAGAGCGAAGTCCAGAGTGGCCTCCAGGAACCCGGTCAGGTTTCCGGTGTCGTAGCGGCGGCCCTCAAAGTCCACGGCCACCATCCGCTCCCGCTGGCACAGCTCCCGCAGACCGTCGGTGAGTTGGATCTCGCCGCCGTAGCCGGGCTTCACGTTCTCCAGCACCTCAAAGATGCCTGGGGTCAGCACATAGCGGCCCAGGATGGCATAGTTGGAGAGCATCTGCTGGGGCGTCGGCTTCTCGTTCATGTCGGACACGCTGAAGATGCGCTCCTCCAGGGGCTCCACCTTCACGGAGGAGTAGCGGGAAATGGCCTCAGTGGACACCTTCTGCACGCCCACGGCACAGGCCTGATACTTCTCCGCCGCGTCGATGAGCTGCCGGGTCACCGGCTTCTTGGCCCGCATGATGTCGTCGCCCAGCAGCACCGCGAAGGGCTCGTCCCCCACAAAGCGCTTGGCCCGGTAGATGGCGTGGCCCAGGCCCTTGGTCTCCTTCTGGCGGACGTAGAAGATGTTGGCCAGATCCGCCGCCCGGCGGACCTCCACCAACTCCCGCTCCTTGCCGGCCTGGAGCAGGCGGGTCTCCAGCTCGGGATAGTAGTCAAAGTAGTCGTCCATGGCGGATTTAGCCCGGTTGGTGACGATGAGGATGTCCTCGATCCCGGCGGCCACGGCCTCCTCGATAATATACTGGATCACCGGCTTATCCACCATGGGGAGCATCTCTTTGGGCACCGTCTTGGTGGCGGGCAGCATCCGGGTCCCCAGCCCCGCGGCAGGGATGACGGCCTTGCGCACTTTCATAGATAAACCTCCTTGGCGTTGAAATCTGTGGTTTGATTTTCTCTAGTGTACCACGACTGCTGACAAAATGCCAGCAGAAAACCGCCGTCTCCTCTCCACGCGGAAACGGCGGTCGTTTTCTCCTCAATTCCGGACGGCAGGTACCCGTCCGGCGGGGATCATCTGATTCAGATAAGGCACCCGGGGCAGCACCGAGAGCA
>DYBS01000252.1:0-1339 GCA_019418525.1 Clostridiales bacterium | reverse complement strand
GGATGGAGCCCAGCACATAGCAGGCCAGCAGCTCGCCCACCGCCACACTCACGCCGTTGAAGGCGTAGGCAGCCCAGAAGCCGGGGCCGAAGCCCACCTCATACCAAGCAATCATGGCGCCCACGATGACGCCGTTGCAGATGACCGGCGGCAGGGGGGCCAGCCAGCGGTTGGGCATTTTCGACGTCCACAGGGCGGCCAGCAGGGTGGCCAGGGAACCCAGCACGATGTCCAGGGGGCCCACGGTGCTCATCAGATTAGTGATGAGGCAGCCCACAAAAAGGCCCGGCGCGGTGGCCGGGAACAGGAAGGGCAGCACGCACAGGGCCTCGGCAAAGCGGCACTGTACAGCCCCGTAGGTGAGGCCGAAGATGCTGCCGAAGTAGCTCAGGACGGCGTAGAGGGCGGCCACCATGGCGGCCAGGGTGATCTGTCGGGTGTCAAAGCGTTTCATTTTATGGATTTCCTCCCATTTTTTGTTTAGAGAACGGATCGGAGCAGCGCTCCGCCGAACGAACACGGCTGGGCCGTGCTTGGACTGGATGTGGAGAACCAGTCGGAGGTATTCTACCGGAGGTGTGAAAAAATGTCAACCCCTCCTAAAATTCTGACAGCTTGCCAGTAAATTTTTCATTTCCACTTGCTCAGACCGGACAGTTCGTTTATAATAGAGACAAAGATGCCTGGCAGGCAGAACTGCTGACATCCTTCTCCACTATATACTTAAGGAGGAAACCACTATGAAGATCGTTGCTACCGATAAGGCTCCCGCCGCCATCGGCCCCTATTCCCAGGGCTATGAGGTGGGCGGCCTGGTCATCACTTCCGGCCAGCTGCCTGTGAACCCCGCCACCGGCGAGATGCCCGCCACCATTGCCGAGCAGGCTGAGTGGAGCTGCAAGAACGTGGCCGCCATCCTGGAGGCCGCCGGCACCAGCATGGACAAGGTCGTCAAGACCACCTGCTTCCTGGCCGACATCGCCGACTTCGCCGCTTTCAACGAGGTCTATGCCAAGCACTTCACCTCCAACCCCGCCCGCAGCTGTGTCGCTGTCAAGCAGATCCCCAAGGGCGCTCTGTGCGAGATCGAGGCCATTGCCGAGAAGTAATTCCCAAAAACGCCATCAGGCGCGCCGCAATTTGCGGTGCGCCTGTTTTTTTGCCCAAACACGGTCGTTTTTTGGCAAAATTGCAGACAAAGTTTTTCTCCCATGGCCTGTTCCCTTTCAGAGAAATTTCAGCTTCCTACCGTATACTCTCTCCCGAAGCTATGTTATTAGGAGGCTGATCCCGTATGCACGAATCCCTCACCGCGCCGCCCACCCTCACTCCCCCAGAT
>DYBS01000251.1 GCA_019418525.1 Clostridiales bacterium | reverse complement strand
CCCCGCTCACCTCCATTTTGGGGTATCTGCAGCTCCTGGAGGACCCGAAGCTCCCCCCGGAGCAGCGCGCGGAGTATCTGGCGGTGGTGCGGGGGCGGGCCAAGGCCCTCCAGAGCCTCATCACCAGCTTCTATGACCTCTCCCGGCTGGAGGGAGACGAGTTCCCCCTGGAGCGGCAGAACGTGGACCTGCGCGCCCTGCTGGCGGAGCTCCTGGCCTCCTTTTATGGGGACTTCACCGACGCGGGCTTCGACGTGGCGGTGGAGCTGCCCGAGCGGCTCAGCCCGGTGTGGGCCGACCCGGGCGGGTGCCTGCGGGTCTTTACCAACCTCCTGCGAAACGCCCTGGACCACGGCGGCGGCACCCTGTCGGTGCGGGCCTGGGAGGAGGGGGACGCGGTGTTCACCGCCGTCTCCAACGCCGCGCCGGACCTCTCGCCGGAGGACGTGGAGCACGTGTTCGAGCGCTTCTTCACCTCCGACCGCATGCGCACCGGGCGCAACACCGGCCTGGGGCTGGCCATCGTCAAGGCCCTGGGCGAGCGGATGGAAGCCCGGGTGGAGGCGGCTCTGGAGGACGGATGTTTCACCGTCACGCTCATGTGGCGGCGGGGACGGGAAAATGGAGAAAAACGCGGGGTCAATGCGTGTTAAAATCTTGACAAATCCCCGTGGAACTGCTATCTTTCATATAGTAAGACCTGTGCAGGAGAAAAAGCGCGCGAAAATGAGCACTTTTTCTGAACTGGACAGTCTGAAAACATGCGATTCCGGCCGCGCTTGGCAGCGGCCAAAACAAGCACCGGAGCGCAGGTGCGGCGCGGCCCTGGACCGCCTGTGGGGAGCAGGCGGGGCGGCGCTTTTTCCATGGCTGCGGTACGGAGGAAAGGAAAGGTCAAAAAGTATGGTTAAGATCGTGAGAAAGAAGGTACTCAACCCCAGCGTCACCCTGCTGGAGGTCGAGGCTCCGATGATCGCCAAGAAGGCGCAGGCGGGTCAGTTCATCATCCTGCGTCTGGATGAGGAGGGTGAGCGCATCCCCCTGACCATCGGCGATTTCGACCGCGAGAAGGGGACCATTACGATCATGTTCCAGAAGGTGGGCCTGACCACGGAGCTGCTGGGTGATCTGAACGAGGGCGACACCATCCGCGACTTCGTCGGCCCCCTGGGTGTTCCCACCCGCCAGGAGCTGGGCGATGTGAAGAGCGTCCTGGTCATCGGCGGCGGCGTGGGCTGCGCCATTGCCTATCCTCAGGCCAAGCACCTCCATGCCGAGGGCGTGAAGGTGGACGTCATCGTGGGCTTCCGCTCCAAGGACATCGTCATTCTGGAGGACGAGTTCAAGCAGGCCTGTGACAACTTCTATCTGATGACCGACGACGGCAGCTACGGCGAGCAGGGCTTCGTCACCGTCAAGCTCCAGCAGCTGCTGGAGGCCGGCAACCAGTATGATGCTGTCATCGCCATCGGCCCTGTGCCCATGATGAAGTTTGTCTCCGCCACCACCAAGCCCTTCAACCTGCGCACCCTGGTGAGCCTGAACCCCATCATGATCGACGGCACCGGCATGTGCGGCTGCTGCCGCGTCACCGTGGGCGGCAAGATGAAGTTCGCCTGCGTGGACGGCCCCGACTTCGACGGCCATCAGGTGGACTTTGACGAGCTGATGAACCGTAACTCCGTGTACCGTGAGCGCGAGGCCAAGGAGAAGGAGCGCCACGAGTGCCGCATGGAGAAGCTCGCCAAGGACATGATCCACTAAGGGAGGTTGACCACAATGCCGAATATGAGCATGACCAAGAATCCGATGCCGGAGCAGGACCCCAACGTCCGTAATCATAACTTTAAGGAAGTGGCCATCGGCTACACCGCCGAGATGGCCATGGACGAGGCCAAGCGCTGCCTGGGCTGTAAGAACAAGCCCTGTGTGAAGGGCTGCCCCGTCAATATCCGCATCCCCGAGTTCATTGCCAAGGTGGCCGAGGGCGACTTCCAGGGCGCCTATGAGGTCATTACCGACACCAACGCGCTGCCCTCCATCAGCGGCCGTGTCTGCCCCCAGGAGACCCAGTGCGAGTGCCACTGTGTCCGCGGCATCAAGGGCGAGCCCGTGGCCATCGGCCGTCTGGAGCGCTTTGTGGCCGACTGGTACCGTGAGAATGTCAACGCCATGCCCAAGAAGCCCGAGAGCAACGGCATCAAGGTGGCCGTCGTGGGCTCCGGCCCGGCCAGCCTGACCTGTGCCAGCGACCTGGCCAAGAAGGGCTATCAGGTCTCCATCTTCGAGGCCTTCCACACCGCCGGCGGCGTGCTGGTCTACGGCATCCCCGAGTTCCGTCTGCCCAAGGCCATCGTGCAGAACGAGGTTGACAAGCTGGCCGCTCTGGGCACCGACATTGAAACTGACGTGGTGGTGGGCCGCACCTACACCATCGACGACATGTTCGAGGACGGCTACAAGGCCGTGTTCGTGGGCTCCGGCGCCGGCCTGCCCATGTTCATGGGTATCCCCGGCGAGGCGCTGGCCGGTGTGTACTCCGCCAACGAGTACCTGACCCGTATCAACCTGATGAAGGCCTACAAAGAGGGCTACGACACCCCTATCAAGGATTCCAAGGCTGTGGCCGTCGTGGGCGGCGGCAACGTGGCCATGGATGCTGCCCGCTGCGCCAAGCGCATGGGCGCCAAGGTGTATGTGGTCTATCGCCGCGATGAGGAGGCTATGCCCGCCCGCCGTGAGGAGATCCACCACGCCAAGGAAGAGGGCATCGAGTTCCTGTTCCTGAACAACCCCGTCAAGATCCTGGATGACGGCCACGGCAAGGTCCGCGCCATGGAGTGCGTGAAGATGCAGCTGGGTGAGCCCGATGCCTCCGGCCGCCGCCGTCCCAGCGAGATCCCCGGCTCCAACTACGAGCTGGAAGTGGACACCGTCATCATGTCCCTGGGCACCAGCCCCAACCCGCTGATCCGTTCCACCACCCCCGGTCTGGACGCCAATCAGCGCGGCTGCCTGATCGCCGATGAGGAGACCATGGCCACCAGCCGTGAGGGCGTGTACGCCGGCGGTGACGCCGTCACC
>DYBS01000250.1:1586-3121 GCA_019418525.1 Clostridiales bacterium | reverse complement strand
GCCGGAGAGAGATGGCCCCGCTCCAGGGCCGCCGCCCGCTCCATCCGCTCTACCCGGGGGGCGTACTCCGGCATAGCGCGGAGGGTGGCCCCCACATCGCTCCACCGCCCGGCACAGAGCAGGGCGGGCCGGGGCGCGGAGAGCCGGAACACCGGCGGACCCTCCCGCCGGGGCCGCAGGGTGGGGAAAAGCCCTCTGAGCCGCCCCACCAGGAAGCAGGGGCGCAGCTCCTCGCCGCCGCTTCCTCCCTCCGGCCAGCTGACGGCGCAGTAGTCCGCGGGGATGGCGAGGGTCTCGTACAAAATGGTCATCTCCCGGTAGAGCTTATCCGAGAGGGTGGGCGCCAGCTCCAGCCCGAAGGAGGCCAGCAGGCTCCGGTCGTCATCGTTCAGAAGCCCGGGGGCGGGGGCGGCCTGGGGGATGGCCCCGTCGTGGGCCCCCAGCACCAGCAGCGCCCGGCAGGGCTTGTGGGCCAGGCGGGGCATCTCCCCGGCGTGGACCCGGTCCAAGGACACGGGGATGGTGCCCACGTCGTACTGGGAGAGCACCATGGGGAAGAGCTTGGCAAACTCCTCCTGGTCCATCACCACCTCGCTGAGGGTGTGGGCGCACTGCTCCAAAGCGTCGCAGAGGATGTCCCAGAGCTGCCGGTACTCGTCGGCCAGGGCGGGCTCCCCCCGCTCCCGCAGGGCATTCTCCCGCTCCAGCAGCCGCTCCGGGAGCCCCACCTCCACCAGGAAGTCGTACAAAATGGCGGCGTGCTCCTTGCCCGTGCGGGTCCCGGCGGCGCGGAGCTTCTCCAGCGGCGCGATGACCTGCCGCCGGGCTTGGTCCAGCTCTTCCACCGCTGCCCGGTCCTCGTCGGTCCACTTCTGGCCGTAACCGCCGGGGTGGAAGTCCCAGGGGGCCTCCCGGGTCCAGCGGCTCCCCCGGATGTCCCAGGTGAGGACATAGTTCTCCAGCCGGTCCCGCATCTCCTCGGAGAGGTCGGTGAGGCCGGTCTTTAAATAGCGGAACATGTCCTCATACCGGTAGCCCCCCGCCACCGCCGCCAGAGCGGAGGTGATGAGGGCGAGGACCGGCTTTTGCAGGATGTCGCTCATCTGCCCCAGAAAGACGGGCACGCCGTAGCGGGGAAAGATGGTCTCGATGAGGGGGCCGTAGTCCTCCATGGACCGGGCGGTCACCGCGATGTCCCGGAAGCGGTAACCCTTGTCCCGCACCAGGCGCAAAATCTCGCTGGCCGCCCACTCCACCTCGCTGGCGCTGCTGTGGGCGGCGTAGAGGGTGAGCCCCTCACAGTTTTCCACCGGCGGGGCGGGCTGGGGTGCAAAGAGGGACGCCTCCACCGCCGCCAGGGCGGGGACACGCTGCCGGGTCATCTCCTCCAAAACCTCCACCTTGGAGGGCACGTGGGCCTCCTCCGCCAGGCGGAGGAGCTGCCGAGCGGTGCGCCGGGCGGGGGAAAAGATCCCCCCTCCCCCCTCGGTCTCCTCCAGGTGGTCGCAGGTGAGGGCCACCGTCACCGAATTTGC
>DYBS01000250.1:0-1576 GCA_019418525.1 Clostridiales bacterium | reverse complement strand
CCTCCCGCTCCTGGGGGGTGAAGTCGGTGAAGGCGTCCAGGTAGAAGTCCATTCCCACAGCCCAGCGGCTCTCCCGCAGGGCGGCGGAGAGGCGGGTCAGCCGGTCCCGGGGGTCGGCCCCCTGCCGCTGGGTCAGGGCCTCGTAGGCCCCGAAGAGGAGGGAGATGTCCCGGAGCTTGTCCCCCTCGCCGCCGCCGGCCTCCTCCCCGGCCTTCCACAGGGCCTGGGGGGTGATGCGGCAGCTCTTGAGTTCGTCCACCGTGGACAAAAGCCCGGTCAGAAAGGCGGGCTTCCGGGAGGGGCGGCGGTAAACCGAGAGCTGCTCGGACACCTGGCGCAGGGCGGCGTACATCAGGAGCAGCCGCCCGCCCGCGTCCAGCGTGGGCGCGGCGCCCCCGCCGCTGACGTCAAACACCCGCCCGGCCAGCCGGGTGAAGGACAGCACCTCCGCGAACCGGGAGGCCTCCGGCCCCACCTGGGCGCACAGGCGGCGCTCACTGTCGTGGGAGTGCTGTTCGGGCACGATCAGGATCTGGGGTCGCTGGGGTCCATGTTGGGCGATGCGGGCGAAGAGGGCATCGGTCTTGCCCGTGCCCGAGCGCCCCAGGAGCAGTTGCAGCATAGGAATCAGGTCCTCCTCTCGTGGAATAGTCCGCCAGGTGAAGTCAGCGGATACCGGCAAATTCCAGCCGGATCAGAAGCTGCTGGTTCACCAGCTTTTTCCCCAGCATCTCCCGGAACTGGGCGCTCTTCTGGCGGCCGGCCGCTTTCAGCGGCTCCATCTTCGCGGCCAGCTGGGCCTGCTCCTCCACCAGGGACTGGTAGACGTCCTCGAAGCGCGCCAGCCGCTCCACGGCCTCCTCCAGGCGCCCCTCCTCCACCTGCCAGCCGCGCTCGGTGCGTTGGGTCAGTCGTTCCATGGTACTCTCCTTTCGGTAAGACGCGCGACAGGCCCGCGCTGTCTGGCGCGGGCCTGTTCTCTCTCCCCGGTTACTGGGGATTGACCGTGTAGTTGGGCGCTTCCTTGGTGATATAGATATCGTGGGGGTGGCTCTCACGCAGACCAGCGGCCGTGATCTGGATGAACTGGGCCTTCTGCTGCAGGTCGGCGATGGTGGGGCAGCCGCAGTAGCCCATACCGGCGCGCAGGCCGCCCATGAGCTGGTAGATGGTCTCGCCGGTGAGTCCCTTGTAGGGCACGCGGCCCTCCACGCCCTCGGGCACCAGCTTCTTGTTGTTCTGCTGGAAGTAGCGGTCCTTGGAGCCCTTGGCCATGGCGCCCAGGGAGCCCATGCCGCGGTAGACTTTGAACTGGCGGCCCTGGTAGACCTCGGTGTCTCCGGGGGACTCCTCACAGCCGGCCAGCAGGGAGCCCAGCATGACCACATTGGCGCCGGCGGCCAGGGCCTTGGCGATGTCGCCGGAGAACTTCACGCCGCCATCGGCGATGACGGGCACACCGTACTCGGCGGCCACGCAGGCGGCGTCATACACGGCGGTGATCTGGGGCACGCCGATGCCGGCCACCACGCGGGTGGTACAGAAGGAGCCGGGGCCGATGCCGATCTTCACGCAG
>DYBS01000025.1:12687-17879 GCA_019418525.1 Clostridiales bacterium | reverse complement strand
CCCCGGACGGGGGCGGAGGCGGTGGCCGGGACGATGGCACAGGCGGTGCGGGCCGCCGCGGAGGACGCGGGCCTGACGCTGGAGCAGGCGGCCTCTCTGGGCATCGGCTCCCCCGGTACCATCGACCCGGAGCGGGGGGTCATCCAGTACTGGAGCAACCTGGACTTCCAGAATGTGCCCCTGGCCGCCCTCCTGCGGGAGAAGGTGGGGGGGGAGCTGCCCATTTATATGGAAAACGACGCCAATGCGGCGGCGCTGGGCGAGTACGCCGCCGGCGCGGGCAAGGGCAGCCAGTCCATGGTGGCCATTACCCTGGGCACCGGCGTGGGCGGCGGCGGCGTGTTCAACGGCAAGCTGTACACCGGCTTTAACTACGCCGGTATGGAGGTGGGCCATTTCGTGCTGGAGCACGGCGGCCGCCCCTGTACCTGCGGGCGGAAGGGTTGCTTCGAGGCCTACTGCTCGGCCACGGCGCTGGTGAACCGCACCAAAGAGCGGATGAAGCTCCACCCGGAGTCGGTGCTGTGGCAGCTGGTGGACGGGGATCTGGAGAAGGTCAACGGCCGGGTGCCCTTTGACGGTGCAGCCACGGGGGACGCTACCGCCGGGGCCATCATTGACGAGTATGTGGAGTATCTGGGCTGCGGCGTGGCCAGCCTGGTGAATATTTTCCAACCGGAGGTATTCTGCATCGGCGGCGGCCTCTCCAACCAGGGGGAGACCCTCATGGCACCGGTGCGCTACATCCTCAACCGGGAGGACTACGCCCGCAATAACGCCCACCGCACCCGCCTTATGCGGGCTCAGCTGGGCAACGACGCGGGGATCATCGGCGCGGCCATGCTGCCCAAGTTCCGTTAAAAAGCTCTGCAAGTTGGATTCAGACAGCGAGCTGCCCGAAAGGGCGGCTCGCTGTCTGCGGTAAGTAGTGGTCCACCCGGATAGAGTATGCACATTGTACAAAATGACGGATTCAGATTGTGCAAAAGGTAAAATATGAAATAATACTTGCATTTTACCGAAAATTGACGTAAAATCTTAACAAGTTCATAAACGCAGGAAGACTGTTACTGGTAATGCAGGCAAGATCAGACGAAACGAATGGACAGGGATATCATACCCTGGACCAGCGTTTTTGTCTGATTTTTTTGCGTTTATAGGCGGTTCATTGGCCAATGGACACCAGACGGACAAAAGAGAAGAACTGGAATTAGGAGGGGCATTATGGATTATCGTAAAATTGCCCAAGACATTATTGACAATGTCGGCGGCAAGGAAAACATCAAGAGTATGACCCACTGCTTCACCCGGCTGCGCTTCGTGCTGAAGAACAACAGCCTGGCGGACAAGGCCGTGGTGGAGCGCCTGGAGGGCGTCATCTCGGTGGTGATCGCCGGCGGACAGTTTCAGGTGGTCTGCGGCAACAAGGTCACCAAGATCTATGACGCGGCCGTGGAGCTGCTGGGCGGCGAGGTCAGCAGCGCGGACGCGGACACTGAGGTGGAGATCCCCGAGGAGAAGCAGAGTCTGGGCAATGTGATCCTCCAGAAGGTCTCGGAGATGTTCACCCCGCTGGTGCCCGCCATCGCGGCGGCCGGCCTCATCAAGGGCCTGTTGGCGGCGGCGGCCAAGATGCCCGGCTTTGATACCGCCAACAGCACCTATGTCATTCTGAACACCGCCAGCAACGTCATCTTCTACTTCATGCCCATTTTCCTGGCCTACACCGCGGCCAAGGCGCTCAAGTGCAGCCCCATCATTGCCATGATGCTGGGCGCCCTGATCTGCCACCCCACCATCGACGCCATGGTCCAGGATGTGGCGACCAAGTCCACCATTTTTGGTTTGCCTGTGATTAAAATGGCATTTACCGTTGGCGACTCCACGAAGATATTCTCCTATACCGAGTCGGTCATCCCCATTATACTCGGCGTCATTGTACTGAGCTTCCTGGAGCGTTTCCTGCGGAAATATCTGCCTGAAATCCTGCAGCTCATCCTGGTGCCCGGCATCTGCCTGATCGTCATGGTCCCCGTGATGCTGGTCGTGGTGGGCCCCGTGGGCATCTATGTGGGCTATCTGGTGCAGGTCCTCTACACCGCGCTCTATGGCTTCAGCCCGATCCTGGGCGGCATCATCGTCGGCGGCCTGTGGGGCGTGTGTGTTATCTTCGGCGCCCACCGCGCCCTGCTGCCCATCGGCCTGAACGATGTGGCCCTGACCGGTACCAACACCCTGATGTGCTTTGCCGGTTCCGCTAACTTTGCCCAGGCCGGCGCTGCTCTGGGCGTCATGTTCAAGACCAAGAGCCCCCAGCTCAAGCAGGTGGCCGCCTCCGCCTCCCTGTCCGCCTGGCTGGTGGGCGTCACGGAGCCCGCTATCTACGGCTGTAACCTCCGCCTGAAGAAGCCCATGATCTGCGCGGTCATCGCCGGCGCCGCGGGCGGCGCCATCATGGGCATCGGCCACGCCGTGAACACCGGTTTTGCCAACAACGGCGTGCTGACCATCATGTCCTACTGGGGCGACGGTGTCAGCTTCGGTCAGTTCCTGGCCTATGTCCTGGGCATCTGTGTGGCCTTCTTTGGTGCCGCCGTGCTGACCTACATCGTGGGCTTTGAGGACGATAAGCCCGTGAACGCCGCCGCTTCCACTCCCGCTGCCTCTCACAAGGCCAGCGGCAGCACCCGCCCGGTGAGCGAGCTCACTGCCGGCGACGTGGTGCTCTCCTCCCCCGTCCAGGGCAAGGCCATCCCCCTGTCCGAGATGGGCGACCCTGTGTTTTCCTCCGGCGCTCTGGGCCAGGGCGTGGCCATTATCCCCGAAAAGGGCGAGGTGGTGGCTCCCGCCGACTGCACCGTGGAGCTCATGTATGAGACCAAGCATGCCATGGGTCTGAAGCTGGACAACGGTGTCGAGGTGCTCATCCACATTGGCGTGAACACCGTGGAGCTGAAGGGCCAGTACTTCAAGAGCCTGGTCAAGGACGGCGACCGCGTGAAGAAGGGCGACAAGCTGGTGGAATTTGATCTGGAAAAAATCAAGGCCGCCGGTTATAATCCTACTGTCTGTATGGTGATCTCCAACAGTGACGACTATGCCGCGGTCCACGCGGCCAACGGTGCCGCCAGCAACCAGAGCCCCGTTCTGTCCATTGTCCGCTGAGCGGCAGAAAGAGGTACGATATGAGCAAACAATTTCCGGAAAACTTCCTGTGGGGAGCCTCCTCCTCCGCCTTCCAGATCGAGGGCGGCTGGGATGAGGACGGCAAGGGTATGACCGTCGCCGACTTCAACTCCTTCAAGCGCTCCAGCAAACAGGCCGACAGCAAGGTGGCCAGCGATTTCTACCACCACTGGCGGGAGGACATCGCCCTGATGAAGGAGATGGGGATGCAGATCTACCGCTTTTCCCTCTCCTGGGCCCGCATCATCCCCGACGGGGACGGTGAGGTCAACCCCAAGGGCATCGCCTTCTACAACGATGTCATCAACTGTCTGCTGGAAAACGGCATCCAGCCCTTCGTCACCCTCTACCACTTCGACCTGCCCTACGCCCTGGTGGAGAAATACAACGGCTGGGAGGACCGCGCCTGCGCCTACGCCTTTGAGCGCTACGCCCGGGTGTGCTTCGAGGCCTTCGGCGACCGGGTCAAGTACTGGCAGGTCATCAACGAGCAGAACCTGATGATCCGGGTGGACGAGCGGATGAACATCAACGAGCCCGATCTGTGGAAGGCCGACAAGATCCGCGCCCAGATGGACTACCACATGTTCCTGGGCCACGCCCTGGCCGTGAACGCCTGCCACGAGCTGGTGGAGGGCGGCAAGGTGGGCCCGGCGGTGTCCTCCACCTGCACCTACCCTCTGACCAACAAGCCCGAGGACGTGTGGGCGGCCAAGATGAACGACTGGTTCAAGACCAACTACTGCCTGGAGATGCACATCAACGGCCAGTACCCCGGCTACTACATGCGCTATCTGAAGGAGCGGAACATCGTTCCTGTCATGGAGCCCGGCGACGAGGCTATCCTCAAGAGCGCCAAGATCGACTACATCGCTCTGAACTACTACCGCACCCTCTGCGCCAGCTACCTGCCCGCCACGGCGGAGCACCCGGCGGGCGAGCGGGTCTTCCGGGGCAACGAGGTGGACTTCGACCAGTACGGCTACTGCCGGGACGAGAAGAATGAGAACCTCAGCGCCAGCGAGTACGGCGCCCAGATCGACCCCATGGGCCTGCGCATCGTGCTCAACGAGTACTACCGGCGCTATCACCTGCCCCTCATCATCACCGAGAACGGCCTGGGCACCGCCGACGTGGTGTCTGAGGACGGCAAGGTCCACGACCCCTACCGCATCGACTACATCCGCAGCCACCTGCAGGCCTGCCTGGACGCCATCGACGACGGCGTGGAGCTGATGGGTTACAGCCCCTGGTCTGTGATGGACCTGCTCAGCTCCCATCAGGGCTTCAAAAAGCGCTACGGCTTCATCTACGTGAACCGGGACGACCACGACCTGAAGGATCTGAAGCGCATCCCCAAGGACAGCTTCTACTGGTATCAGAACGTCATCCGCACCAACGGCGGCGAGATGTAAGGATACCGTGGCTCCGGAAAAGAGGACAGAAAGACAATGAGAGTGGTAAAAGTATTAAACACCTCGGTGGTTCTGGCCCTGGATGAACGGGGCCAGGAGGTCATCCTGATGGGCAAGGGCATCGGGTTCCGCAAGACCATCGGGGAGTCACTGGACGCCGACGCCAACGACAAGATGTTTGTCCTCCGGGACCGGGAGGTAAACCGGAACATCATCCAGCTGGCGGCGGAACTGAACGCGGAGATCTTCGAGGTGGCCAAGGACATCATCGACTATGCCAAGAGCAAGTACAAGATGCAGCTGATGGATCACATCTACCTGGCCCTCACCGATCACCTGGCCTTTGCGGTACAGCGGACCCAGGAGGGGATCCGGTTTCCGGGCTTTTATCGGATGGACGTCATGCGCTATCACCCCCAGGAATACGACGTAGGACGCTACGCCATCGGGCGTATCCGGGAAGAGCTCCAGGTGGAGCTTCCGGAGAGCGAGGTGTGCAACATCGCGTTCCACTTCATCAACGCCCAGAAGGACGGCCCCGATCACGACAACCTCCGCAAGATGGAGGAGATCGCCAAGGGTATTTTGGAG
>DYBS01000025.1:0-12677 GCA_019418525.1 Clostridiales bacterium | reverse complement strand
TTTTGGAGATCGTCCAGTACCATTTCGGGATCGTCTACGACCAGGAGACCGTGGCGTACAGCCGCTTTGTGACCCATGTGCAGGCCCTGGCCCAGCGGGTCACCATGGACCGCCAGATCCCGGAGGAGATGACCGACTCCCTGTATGAGGAGATCGTCCCTAAATGTCCCGAGGAGTTCAAATGTGTCAACCGGGTGGCCAATTTTCTGGAGTCGCGCTATCAGATCCAGATCACCCAGCAGGAGAAGCTGTATCTGACCATCCACATCCGCAGGGTCCTGGAGGAGAACCAACACGACGTGCGCTGACCGGCGCGTTTCACACCGGCAGCACGGAAGGCGCCGCAGAATCGCAGAGGTTCTGCGGCGCCTTTGCGCCAATATGCGAAGAAAGAGGGAAGAATCATGAACATTCTGGTCATCGACGTGGGGACTTCCAGCATCCGGGGCGTACTGTACGACGGAGGCGGACGGCCCCGCTTCACCCACCAGATCGCCTACCAGCCGGACTTTCTGGAGGAGGGCCTGGTGGAGCAGAACCCGGCGGACTGGAGCGATACCCTCACGGAGATCGGGCAGCGGGTTTCGTTCTACGCCCGGGAAAACGGGGTGACGGTGGACGCCCTGTCCCTGACGAGTCAGCGCTCCAGCATCATCCCGGTGGACCGGGAGGGCACCCCGCTGCGCCGGGCCATTATGTGGCAGGACAAGCGCAACGCCGGCATTGTCGCCGAGCTGAAGGAGCGGGAGGGGCGCATCAATGCCCTCACCGGCGCCCGGGTGAACACCGTCTTTTCCGGTACCAAGATGACCTGGTTCCGGCGCAATCAGCCGGAGCTGTATGAAAAGACCTATAAGATCTGCACCATCGCCGACTACATCACCCACCAGATCACCGGAGAATTCCGCACCGATCACACCTACGGCAGCCGGAGCCTCCTGATGAATGTCCGCACCCGGGCCTGGGATGAGGAGCTGCTGGACCTCTTTGAGGTGGACGGGGACAAGCTCTGCGAGCTGGTGCAGCCCGGCAGCGTCATTGGCACGGTGAATGCCGCCTTCGCCCGGCGCACCGGCCTGCCCGAGGGCATCCCCCTCATCTCCGCCGGCGGCGACCAGCAGTGCGCGGCTCTGGGCCACGGCGTCACCGGAGCGGGCACCCTGGAGATTACCACCGGCACCGGGGCCTTTATGCTGGGCTACTGCCACCAGGTGCCGGAAAATCTGGGCAGCGGCGTCATCTGCGGCGCCCACGCCATCCCCGGGCGGTATGTGCTGGAGGTGAGCATGCTCACCTGCGCCGCCCTCTACAACTGGGGCAAGCGGACCTTCTTCGGGGAACAGGCAGCGGAGGACTTTATGGGTATCAACCAGGGCGTGATGGACAGCCCGGCGGGCGCCCGGGGCTGCATCGCCCTGCCCTACCTCCAGGGCCGGGGCACTCCGGACTGGAACGCCAACGCCACCGGGGCCTTTTTCGGCCTGTCCCTGGGCACCACCCGGGAGGACCTGGCCCGGGCGCTGCTGGAGGGCATTGCCTGCGAGGTGGGCAACAACCTGGAGGAGCTGGAGCGCTATACCGGCCCCATGGAGCGGATCTATGTGGGCGGCGGCCTGACCCGGTTCCCCGCCTTCAACCAGATCCAGGCCGATGTGTACCAGAAGCCCCTGCTGCGCAGCGCGGACAACGGGGAGCAGACCGCCCTGGGGGCCTGGGCCAGCGCAGCGGTGGCTCTGGGGTGCTATGGGGACTACGAGCAGGCTCTGAACGTCCAGCGCGGGGAGGGCCATTATGAGCGCTACCAGCCCAATCCGGCGCTGGCGGAGCTTTATGGGGAGAAGCGCGCTCGCATGAACGAGCTCTACCGCGCCACCATGTGCCAATAAAGGAAAGAAGCGTGGGTCTGTCCGATCGGGACAGACCCACGCTTTTCTTTGTTATGGCGGACTGGGTTACTCCACGCCCTTGCCACCGTTCCATTTCCAGTTGCGCACCTCGGGCAGGTCTATGCCGTTGGTGGTGATGTACTGGCGGTGCTCCACCAGCTTGTCCTTCATTTCCTGGATGAGGAAGGCGCCCCGGTTGCCCAGCTGGGGCAGGCGCTTGACGGTGTCGATGACTAGGTCGAAGCGGTCGATGTCGTTCTGTACCCGCATGTCGAAGGGGGTGGTGATGGTGCCCTCCTCCTTGTAGCCGCGCACGTGGAGGTTCTTGTTGTGGCGGCGGTAGGTCAGCTCGTGGATAAGGGTGGGATAGCCGTGGAAGGCGAAGATGATGGGCTTGTCCACGGTGAAGAGGGCGTCGTAGTCCTCGGCGGTGAGGCCGTGGGGGTGCTCGGTGTGGGGCTGGAGCTTCATCAAGTCCACCACGTTGATGACCCGGATCTTCAGCTCGGGGAGGTACTTGTGCAGGATGGTCACGGCGGCCAGCGTCTCCAGGGTGGGGGTCTCGCCGCAGCAGGCCATGATCACGTCGGGCTCCTCGCCCTGGTCGTTGGAGGCCCACTGCCAGATGCCGATGCCGTGGGTGCAGTGCTTGATGGCCTCATCCATGGTAAGCCACTGGGGCCGGGGGTGCTTGGAGGTGATGAGGACGTTGATGTAATTCCGGCTGCGGATGCAGTGGTCAAAGCAGGAGAGCAGGCAGTTGCCGTCGGGGGGCAGGTAGAGCCGCACCACGTCGGACTTCTTGTTGGCCACGTGGTCCAGGAAGCCCGGGTCCTGGTGGGTGAAGCCGTTGTGGTCCTGCTGCCAGACGGTGGAGGAGAGGACATAGTTCAGCGAGGCGATGTCCTGCCGCCAGGGGAGCTGGGAGCAGACCTTGAGCCACTTGGCGTGTTGGGCCACCATGGAGTCCACGATACGGCTGAAGGCCTCATAGCTGGTGAAGAAGCCGTGGCGGCCGGTGAGGAGGTAGCCCTCCAGCCAGCCCTGACAGGTGTGCTCGGAGAGAAGGGCGTCCATGATGCGCCCGTCGGTGGAGAGGAACTCGTCCCGGTCGGAGCACTCGGCGTTCCAGCACCGCCCGGTCTCCTGGAACACGGCGCCCAGGTCATTGCTCATGGCCTCGTCGGGAGCAAAGACCCGGAAGTTACGGGCCTCGCCGTTGCGTTTGATGACGTCCCGGACGAACTTGCCCAGCTCCACCATGTCCTGCCCCATCACCTCGCCGGGGGCGGGGACGGATACGGCGTAGTCCCGGAAATCGGGGATGCGCAGGTCCCGCAGCAGAAGTCCGCCGTTGGCGTGGGGATTGGAGCCCATGCGCCGGTTGCCCTTGGGGGCCAGGGCCTGCAGTTCAGGGATGAGTGCGCCACTGCGGTCGAAGAGCTCCTCCGGGTGGTAGCTCTTCAGCCAGTTCTCCAGCAGCTTCAGATGCTCCGGGTGGTCCTCGTCGATGCTCAGAGGGATCTGGTGGGAGCGGAAGGAGCCCTCCACCCGCAGCCCGTCCACCTCTTTGGGGCCGGTCCAGCCCTTGGGGGAGCGGAACACGATCATGGGCCAGCGGGGGCGGGCGGTGTCGCCGTTGGTGCGGGCATTCTGCTGGATGCGCTCGATCTCCCGCACCGCCCAGTCCAGAGCCGCGGCCATCTGCTGGTGCATCTTGATAGGCTCGTCTCCCTCTACGAAACGGGGCGTCCAGCCACAGCCTTTGAAGAAGTCCTCCAACTCGTCGTGGGTAATGCGGGCAAAGAGGGCGGGGTTGGAGGTCTTAAAGCCGTTGAGGTGCAGGATGGGAAGCACCGCGCCGTCGGTGACCGGGTTGAGGAACTTGTTGGAGTGCCAGGAGGCGGCCATGGGGCCGGTCTCCGCCTCGCCGTCGCCCACCACACAGGCGGCGATGAGATCGGGGTTGTCGAACACCGCGCCGAAGGCGTGGGACAGGGAGTAGCCCAGTTCGCCGCCCTCGTTGATGGAGCCGGGGGTCTCGGGGGCGGCCTGGCTGGCGATGCCGCCGGGGAAGGAGAACTGCTTAAAAAGGCGCTTCATGCCCTCGGCGTCCTGGCTGATGTTGGGGTAGATCTCGCTGTACGTCCCCTCCAGATAGGTCTGGGCCACCAGGGCGTTGCCGCCGTGGCCGGGGCCGGAGATATAGATGAGGTTGAGGTCGTACTTGGTGATGATGCGGTTGAGGTGGGTATAGATGAAGTTCTGACCCGGAGCGGTGCCCCAGTGGCCGACGATGATTTTTTTCAGATGCTCCGGCCGGAGCGGTTCCCGCAGCAGGGGATTGTCCAACAGGTAAAGCTGCCCCGCGGCCAGGTAATTAGACGCCCGCCAATAGGCGTCCAGCTTGCGCAGCATCTCCGGGGTGAGCGGCCCCTTCTTGGACATGCGGGTCGACGTTTTAGACACGGCCTTCGGTGTGGCGGATGCCTTTCGAGCCAAGCTAACGACCTCCTTTTATCATTTACTACGCTGTTATTATATTCTTAATCCACGGAAAGTCAAGCTAAAACGGAAGATAACACAAAATAGGCCGCAGAATAGCACATTAAATCATAAAAAATAGAATAAGGGTAAGACAAAATATGGCCGGCCCCGAAATGGGGCCGGCCGCTGTGGAATTACACGCCGTATAGAGTTTCCAGCGCCTCCAATTCCAGGGCAAGTGCGCCGTCCTGAGGGACCACGGAGCACAGGGCGCTGGCAAAGAGGAGCGGGTCCTGGCCGGTACGGGCCAGCCCCAGAGGGAGCACAGCGATGATGCGGGAGCCCTCCCGGCGGAAAAAGATGTTCTCCCCCGCAGTGAGGGGGTCGCCGGACAGGGGGGCATCCAGGTCCTCCAGATAGGCGGAGGTGGAGAGGGAGCCGCTGCTCACCCGCACCATACCGCTGTCCGGGTCAAAGGTACAGGTGAGGCCCTCCAGCAGCTCATCCGTCTGGGTGGAGAGGTCCAGGGGCCAGTCCTCCCAGCCGTCTTCGGCGGGGATGTAGAGGTGAAACTGCACCAGATGGCGCTGGACAGTGTTTTCCGTAAGGTACTGCACAGCCAGCTCTTTCTCTCCGTCGCCGTCGAAGTCGTCCCACCACAGCTCGGGGGAGGCGGGGTTTTCGGCGGCCAAGTACGGCTCCTCCCAGTGAGAGAGGACGTCCCCACGCCGCAGGAGCACACCGGTCAGGGTGTCGCTGCCGTAGCCGTAGAGGGAAATATCCTCCTCCGGCAGCTCCGAGAGAAGGTAAATCGCTCCACTCCCAGCCACCACATCGGCGGCATCGGTGACCGTATCGGGCAGGTCCTCCACGGTGAGGTCCTTCCACCAGTCCACCGCCGGCGTGGCGACAGGGGAGGGGCTGGGGCTCTCAGAGGTGACCGGCGGAGTGGCCGAGGGTGCGGGCTGAGCGGAGCAGGCGGTGAGGACTAGCAAGAGCAGTAAAAAAAGAGGTTTTTTTCTCACGACGATTCACCTCCCTCCAGCGCCAGGGGGGCAATCCGCTTCCGGTAGATCCAGCGGTACAGGATCAGGGCCGCCACAGCTCCCGTGCCGTCACACAGAGCAAAGGAGAGCCAGATATAGCGGGGACCCGCCAGAGAGCCCAGTAACAGAGCCACCGGGAAGAGGAGGATCACCTGCCGCACCAGGGTGAAGATCAGGCTGAGCATGGGGGCGCCCAGGGCCTGGAAGGCGGAGCAGAGCAGGATCGCGATACCGGAGAACACGAAGCAAAGGCACAGCATCCGTAGGGCGGGGACGCCATCGGCCAGGACGGCTGGGGTGGCATCGAAGAGAGAGAGAAGTGCCTGGGGGAAACAGAGGAAGGGGATCATGCCCAGGAGCATGATGCCGGTGCTGAGGATCAGGGAAAAACGGATGGCGCCGGTGATGCGCTGGGGCTGCCGGGCGCCGTAGTTGTAACTCACCACCGGGGTGAGGCCGTTATTCAGGCCGAACACCGGCATAAAGACGAAGGACTCCACCTTGAAATAGGCGCCCATGATAAACACGCCGGTGTCAGAGAAGAAGGCCAGGATCTTGTTCATGCCCAGGGTCATCAAGGTGAAGAGGGACTGCATCACGATGGCGGGCAGGCCGATGCGGTAGATGGCCCCCACCGTGGCGGCGCTGGGGCGGAAGGCCCGCAGGGACAGGTGCACCACTGGATTGCGGGATACCAGGAAGAGCCCCACCGCCATACCGCCCAGCTGACCCAGGCCGGTGGCGATGGCGGCGCCGGCCACCTCCAGCCGGGGGAAGGGGCCGATGCCGAAGATGAGCAGCGGGTCCAGGATCAGATTCAGCACCGCGCCGATCCCCTGGACAAACATGGGTCCCACCGGGTTGCCCGAGGCCTGGAGCACCCGCTCGGAGGCGAACTGCATACAGGAGCCCAGGGAAAACAGCACGATGATGCGCAGGTAGGTCACGCCGTACTCGATGACCATGGGGTTCTTGGAGTAGAGCTCCAGGAAGGGGCGGGCGAAGGTCCAGCCCACCGCCAGAAAGACCACCCAGGACAGGGTATAGAGGAAGTAGCCGTGCTCCCCCACTGAGGCGGCCTCATCGGGCTTGCCCTCCCCCAGGCGGCGGGAGAGCATGGTGTTCACACCTACGCCGGTACCGGTCTGGATGGCGATGATGAGGCTCTGAACGGGGTAGACCAGGGCCAGGGCCTCAAAGGCGTCCTGGCTGATCTGGGCCACGAAGTAGCTGTCCACCATGTTATAGAGCGCCTGCACCAGCATGGAGAGCATCATGGGCCAGGACATGTGGAGGACCAGGCGGCGCACCGGCATGGTCCCCATTTTGTTTTCCCTTGGATTCACACGCATCTTCCTTTCTTTTGTGCCCCAGGCGAAAAAACAGCGAGTTTTCCCGAGGGAAAACCCGCTGTCCAGGATCGTACAACGGCTGCGCAGGGGGACGACGGGGCAAAAAGCAACGCAGCCGGGTTAAAGCGCGCCGGAGGGGCGCGCGTTGGCAGGACCATTATAAGGCCTGGGTATAGCGCAAGTCAACACAGATCTTGTAGTGGGGGAAGGGGATGTCCACGTGGGTCCCGTCCCAGGTGAAGCCGTGGCGCTCGTAGAACCGCCGGGCGCCCTCGTTCTCCCGCAGCACCAGCACGAAGCAGGCGGGGTAGCCCGCCGCCTTCAGCCGCCGGAGGGCCTCCTCCATCAGGAGGGAGCCGTAACCGTGTCCGGTCTCCGCCGGGTCGGCGTAGAAGGTCCACAGCTCCCCCCAGCCGGGGTAATTGCCCCCCTCGGCGCCCTGCACCCGAGCGGCGCCCAGGGTACAGCAGGCCACGGGGGTGTCGCCCCGATACAGCATCAGGCCCTGCCAGTGTCCGGCGGCGCGGTTGGCGGCGAAGATGGACACCCAGTGGTCGTCGGTGATGACTTCCCGCATGTAGTCGTCGGGGACATGGCCGGGGTAGGTCCTGCGCCAGCCCCGGGCGTGGATGGCGCTCATGGCGCGGAACTGGTCTTCGGTGGAGGCCTCCACAAACCGGAGCTCCTCCATATTATACCTCCGCGGGGCTCTTGGCCTCTTGGACGTGGGCGGCCTGACTCTCCCGAGCCAGCTCCCGGGCGTTGGCCAGCATGAGCTTGATGCGGTTTTCCTGATTGATCTTGGTGGCGCCGGGGTCGTAGTCGATGGCCACGATGTTGGAGAAGGGGTAGTCGTCCTTCAGCTTGCGGATCATGCCCTTGCCCACGATGTGGTTGGGCAGGCACCCAAAGGGCTGGGTGCAGACGATGTTGGGGGTGCCGGAGTGGATGAGCTCCAACATCTCGGCGGTGAGCAGCCAGCCCTCGCCCATCTTGTTGCCGTCGCCCAGATAGCCCTTGATGAGGTGGTGCAGGTCGTCGAAGGTGCCGGGGGCCCGGAAGCCGCCCTCCTTCATGGCCTCGATCATGGCCCGCTGGCACTTCTTGACGTAATCCTCAAAGATCTGACAGACCTTTTTCTTGATCCACTTGCCGCCGTAGAGGTTCACATCCACCTCGCGGTTGTTGATCTTGAAGATGATGAAGTCGGTGAGGCCCGGCACCACCGGCTCGGCCCCCTCGGAGAGGAGGAACTGCTCCAGGTTGTTGTTGCCCAGGGGGGAGTATTTGATGTAGATCTCGCCCACCACGCCCACGCGGACCTTGGGCTCGCCCTGGACGGGGACGTCCTTGAAGGCCTGGACGATCCACTTGAAGTTTTCCTTCATGCTCTCGTAGGAGAGGCCCTTGCCCTGGTTCATGCCATCCAGCAGACGGCGCATGCAGGACTCGATGGTCTCGTCGGTCTGGCCGGAAACGGACTCATAGGGCCGGACTTGGTTGGCGGTCTGCACGATGATGTCGCCGTACATCATGGCGAACACCGCCTTGCGGATGAAGGGGATGGTCAGCTTGAAGCCGGGGTTCTTCTCCAGGCCCGACAGGTTCACCGACACCACGGGGACGAACTCCAGCCCGGCCTTTTTGAGAGCCTTGCGCAGCAGGTGGATGTAGTTGGAGGCGCGGCATCCGCCGCCGGTCTGGGTGATCAGGAGGCCCACCTTGTGGATGTCGTACTTGCCGCTCTGGATGGCGTCGATGAGCTGTCCGATGACCAGCAGGGCGGGGTAGCAGGTGTCGTTGTGGACGTATTTCTGTCCCGCCTCCACGATGCTCTTGCCGCTGGTGGTGAGCATCTCCACCTTGTAGCCCTCGGTCTCCAGCAGGCGGGCCATCATGGCGAAGTGGACGGGGAGCATCTGGGGCATGAGAAGGGTGTACTCCTTCTTCATCTCCTCGGTGAAGAGGAGCCGCCCGGTTTTATCATATACTAATTCAGCCATAGGTATGTTCCTTTCGATAACAGGCCGTCAGTTTTGCTTCTTCCGCGCGTCGATGGCGGCCATGAGGGAGCGGATGCGGATGGTGACGGCGCCCAGGTTGCTGATGTCGTCGATTTTCAGCTGAGTGTACAGCTTTCCGCCGCTCTCCAGAATGTCCCGCATCTCATCGGTGGTGATGGCGTCGGTGCCGCAGCCGAAGGACACCAGCTGGATGACCTGCATGTCGGGCTGGGTGCAGACGTAGCGGGCGGCGTTGTACATGCGGGCCTGGAAGGTCCACTGGTTGAGGACCTTCCGGGGGGCGTAGTCCTCCAGATAGGCCAGGGCGTCCTCGGTGACCAGCACGAAGCCGAAGGAGGTGAGAAGGTCGTTGATGCCGTGGTTGATCTCCGGGTCGATGTGGTAGGGCCGGCCGCAGACCACGATGATGGGCATCTGATAGGCCCGGGCGTACTCGATGTACTCTTTGCCGGTCTCACGAAGCACGTTCACGTAGCGCTCGTAGGCTTCATAAGCCAGCTTTACAGCCTGTTTCGTCTCCCGCTTGGGCACGCCGAACTCCTGCTCCATAAGCACCGCGATGCGCTTGGCGAAGTCCTTGTGCCGCCACAGGCCCACGTAGGGATCCAGGAAGCGGGTCTTTTTCAGGCTGGGCACGTTGACGGCCAGCAGCTCCGGGTAGTAGGCCACCACGGGGCAGTTATAGTGGTTGTCCCCGATGCCCTCGTCGTTGTTGTAGGACATGCAGGGGTACCAGATGGCGTCCACCCCGGCCTCCACCAGGGCCTCCACGTGGCCGTGGAGGAGCTTGGCGGGGTAGCATACTGTGTCGGAGGGGATGGTGCGCTGGCCCTTCAGATAGAGCTTGCGGGAGGACTCAGGGGAGAGGACCACCTCGAAGTTGAGGCGGGTGAAGAACTCGAACCAGAAGGGAAGGTTCTCATACATGTTCAGCCCGAAGGGGATTCCGATGCGGCCCCGGGAGCCGTCGCCCTCCCCCACGCCCTCCATGGCGCGGAGCTTCTTATATTTATACTGCATCAGGTCGGGCAGCTGCACCTTCTCCTTGCCCAGGGGGCGGGAGCAGCGGTTGCCCGAGATGAACTTCCGCCCGCCGTCGAACTGGTTGACGGTGAGGGAGCAGTGGTTGGTGCACAGCCCGCAGGTGACGGGCTTGGCGGTGTGGGTAAAGGTGGCCAGATCCTGCTCCCGGAGGAGACCCGAGTGCTCCAGATGGAGATCCCGGGCGGCCAGGGCCGCGCCGAAGGCGCCCATAAGCCCGGCGATGGTGGGGCGGGTTACGTTCCGGCCCAGCTCCTGCTCAAAGGCTCGGAGCACCGCGTCGTTGAGGAAGGTACCGCCCTGGACTACGATGTGCTTGCCCAGATCGTCGGCGCTGGTGGCACGGATGACCTTGTAGACGGCGTTCTTCACGATGGAGATGGAGAGACCCGCCGAGATGTCCTCCACGCTGGCGCCGTCCTTCTGAGCCTGCTTCACGCTGGAGTTCATAAAGACGGTGCACCGGGAGCCCAGGTTCACCGGGTGGGGGGCGAAAAGGCCCAGCTTGGAGAAAGTGGCGATGTCATACCCCAGGGCCTTGGCGAAGGTCTCGATGAAGGAGCCGCAGCCGGAGGAGCAGGCCTCGTTGAGCATGATGGAGTCCACCGCGCCGTTGCGGATCTTGAAGCACTTCATGTCCTGGCCGCCGATGTCGATGATGAAATCCACGTCGGGGTTGAAGTGGCGGGCGGCGTTGTAGTGGGCCACCGTCTCCACCAGACCCAGGTCGCAGCCAAAGGCGTTTTTCACCAGCTCCTCACCGTAACCGGTGACGGCGGCGCCCTTGATGGTCACCCGGTCGCCGCAGAGCCGGTAGATCTCCTTGAGCTGGGGCAGCACCACCGAGACGGGGTTGCCCTCGTTGGAGTGGTAGTAGGTGTACAGCAGACCGCCGTCGGCCTTGATGAGGGCCATCTTGGTGGTAGTGCTGCCGGCGTCGATACCCAGCCAGGCGGGACCCTCGTAGGTGCTGATGTCGGCCTCGGGGGGGTGATTGGCGTTGTGCCGGGCCAGGAAGGCGTCATAATCGGCCTGGTCGGTGAAGAGAGGGGGCATGGTGTCCACGGTGGTCTTGGCGTCCACGCTCTCCTCCAGCAGGCGGAGAAACTCCTCAAAGGGCCGGGCCTTGTACTCCCCGGCGCACAGGGCCGCGCCGATGCCGGCGAAGCAGTCGCCGTCCTCCGGGAAGATGGCGTGCTCCTGGTCCAACTTCAGGGTCTCCACGAAGCGCTCCCGCAGGCCCATGAGGAAGTGGAGCGGGCCGCCCAGAAAGACGATCTTGCCTTTTAACTCCCGGCCCTGGGTGAGACCGGCCACGGTCTGATCCACCACGGCCTGGAAGATGGAGGCGGCCACGTCCTCCTTCCGCCCGCCCTGGTTCAGGATGGGCTGGATGTCGCTCTTGGCGAACACGCCGCAGCGGGAGGCGATGGGGTAAATCTTCTCATGCTTCAGGCTCAATTTGTCCAGTTCATCCACACTCACGTTCATGAGAGTGGCCATCTGGTCAATGAAGGCCCCGGTGCCGCCGGCGCAGGAGCCGTTCATCCGCTCCTCCAGCGCGCCGCCGAAGAAGATGATCTTGGCGTCCTCGCCGCCCAGCTCGATGACGGCGTCGGTGTCGGGATAGTACTCCCGCACCGCTGCGGCAGTGGCGTACACCTCCTGCACAAAGTCGATGCCGGCGGCCTTGGCTACGCCCAGACCGGCGGAACCGGTGATGACCAGCTTGACGTCCTGGCCCTTGAAGCGGTCCTCGATGGTGTGGAGGGTCTCACAGGCCCGCTCCCGGGTCTTGGAATAATGCCGCTCATAAGAGCGGAACAGGAGCTTGTTGTGCTCGTCCAGCACCACCACCTTGACCGTGGTGGAGCCAATGTCGATACCGATGCGTAGGCTCATTCTTTTCGTCCCCTCATAAAAATTAGGCCCCGGCGGGGCAGATACCTATTTAAAAAGAAAAAGGCATAAAATTGTATTCTACATCATAGTACACATTTTGCGATTTTTCAAGAGAAAAAAACAGGATATTGTTTGCTCCGTTTTTGGAAATAACCACATCTTGGGCAGAATGGACAAAAGGAGCGTCGATTGTGGAGGGAAGATTTTAAGAAAACTTTAATGCTGCGTGCGTTTCAAATTCAATCCGGGGGCGGTACACTGTCCCTACCAACAACGGGGAGGGATACCCATGCTGCGGGAGGAATATCTGGAGCGGCTGCGCCGGGCCCTGGGGGGCCGGATGGCGGCAGAGGATGTGGAGCGGACGGTGGCCTATTACGCCGCCTGTCTGGACGAGGCGGGGCCGGAGAACGAGGAAGTGCGGATGGCCGACTGGGGAACGCCGGAGGAGCTGGCGGAGGAGCTGCTGGACCGCCTGGGCCAGAAAAAGCTGAGCCCCCGGGGCAAAAAATTGCTGTGGGGGGCCATCGCCGGAGTGCTGGTGCTCTCGGCGGCGCTGTGGCTGGTGCGGCTGCGGCCCTGGGCCCCGAAAATGGAGGAGGGCGGCAGCAACTCCCTGGCCGATCCCTTCACAGCGGTGGAGGTGGAACTGGACTGGGGAGACGTCACCCTGCGGCAGGAGGGGGACCTCTACCGCTGTGAGGCGGACTGGCAGGGGACCGATTATACCATCGACACCTGGGTGGAAAAAGGCGTTCTGCGGGTGGAGGGCCGCCAGCGGAGCGGGCTGCATCTGAGTGCGGACGGGAAACAGACCGCCCAGGTGACCATCACCGTGCCGGAGGGGGCCTCCCTCGGGGAGGTGGAGATATCCACCGGCTTGGGAGAGATAACCCTCACCGGCGGGGAGAAAGGCCTGGCGGTGGGTCCTCTCACGGC